>DAOTAI010000536.1:0-3213 GCA_035593865.1 Acidobacteriota bacterium | reverse complement strand
CCGAAAAATGGTCAATTTGCCCGCCGAGCGTTCGGTTGTGAGAAATCCGGGTTAAAAGCAGTGAAAAACTTCCTACGTCTGTGTAATCCGCGTAATCCGTGATATCTGTACTGTCCGCGGGATAAATACCCGCGGACAACACGGATTACACGAATTACGCGGATGACAGACCGCGGCTACGACGGGTAAGGGCCAGGTCGCGACCATCTCACTCCAAGCTGGTCACCAGCGTCCGGTTCCGTTGAAATCCTGAACCGCTTCAATTAATGCGACAAGATTCTTGACGGGGGTACAAGCCTGCACATTATGAATCGTGTTGAAGACGAATCCGCCACCTTTCGAGAAGGTCTCGCAGCGTCTGAATACCTGCTCTCGAACCTGACGTGGGGTTCCGAACGGAAGAACCTGCTGGGTATCAACACCCCCTCCCCAGAAGACAATCCTGTCACCATATCGGTTCTTCAGATCTTCCGGATCCATACCCGCAGCCGAGCACTGGACGGGGTTCAGGATATCGAAGCCCGCTTCGATAAAGGAATCGATAAACTTTTCCACCGCTCCGCATGAGTGCTTGAACGTCTTCCACTTGGTGTTCTGGTGAATCCAGTCATTGATTCGTCGATAATAAGGCATCCATAGCTCGCGAAACGTCTGGACGGAACAAAAGGACGACGACTGGGTGCCGAAATCCGTCCCGCAAATATTGACGACGTCCACTTGATCCCCGACTCGCGCCGCAATGCGTTGAAGGTTCTGAAGCGCGATCTCACACTGCCCTTCGAAGACCGCGCGAACATAGTCAGGCCTCGTGACAATCGAAATGTACCATTCACTGACATCCCTGATGCCTTTCGGATTCTTGAGACCGGGCGCGGGGACGTGTCCGATGTCGCCGAAGGCCGTCCCTCCAAAGCTCGCCACCACCCCACGACCGGTTGCACAGGCCCGTTTGACTTCCTTTTCGAGATGGTCCAGATCCTGATCGGATATCAATCTAAACTCCTCGAGATTGTCCTCGGGATTGAGTCGATCCTCATCGATGGGTGGTTGTCGGACGATATTGTCAAAGAAAAACCCTCCCTGGGGCATGCGAGCGGAGGGAGGAGCCGACAGATCTCCCTGCGGGTAGAGCAGAATATCGCCGTTGTCGTCGGTTGTGGTCGTGAAACCACCAGGAACCAGGACTTCAAGACCTTGTGGCGTCCGCCAGGGCTTCCAGTCAGCAATTGGGAATCCGAAACGGCAGTTGCGGCGAGACACTCCCTCGGTGTCAACACCGATGAGATTTTTCAGCCCCTGATCAATCTCACCGAGCATCTGACCGGGCTCGATGACTTTCACCGGGCGTTTTTCAAGACCGTAGTAGTCACGCAGTGCGGCCACACAGCTGACATGCATGCCGCTGACGGAGGTGCTTCCGAAATCGATTGGGATCCGGTCCGGGATCTGGTGGCTAAGAGTCGTGCGAAGTCGTTCAGCGCTACTCAGCATGCGGGCAAGATTAGCAGATGATGCCGAGAAAGGTAACGCAACTTTTGGTCACGTCTATGTGTAATTGGTGAATTTCAGGAACGAGAAGAGTTGGCTTTAATCCGATTTCCTGCCCAGGGGGTCTCCATTTCTACGGCAGTAACAGATGGAAGATGGAACGACCCGGTCCGTAGCTCGGCGCGTGTCATCCGCGTCATCCGTATAATCCGTATAATCCGCTGAGACTGGATGCCCCGCGGATAGTATGGATTTCGCGGATAACGCGGATAAAAAGCGCCCGAGCTACGGGCTCTGTTCTTGCCCGTCTGCGCGCGGGGAGCTAGCCCCTTACGCCTCTTGCGTGCTTCCATTTGACGGCCTTCTGAGCCTCTGTATATCCTTCGGAAGGGGAAGTTCATGAGCTCAGTCAAAATCCGGAATCTACGCTGGTTTATTGTCGCGCTTCTGTGCGGGTCTTCGATTCTCAATTACCTGGATCGTCAAACCCTTTCTGTGTTGAAAGAGACTATCCAAGGCGAATTAGGTTTTGACGACATACAATACTCGTACATCACGACTTCTTTCCTCGTCAGTTACATCTTCATGTATGCGGTTAGTGGTCGCCTGATGGACCGCCTCGGGACTCGACAGGGGTTCGCGTTGTTTCATTCCGGATGGTCGGTCGCCACGATGCTCCATGCCTTGGGAAACAGCGTCGTTCACTTCTCGATTTTCCGGTTCCTTCTGGGAGCCACGCAGCCGGCCAACTTCCCCGGTGGTGTAAAGGGAGTCGCGGAGTGGTTCCCCATGCGGGAACGAGCGCTGGCAATTGGTATCTTCAACTCCGGCACTAGCATAGGATCGGCCATCGCGCTTCCTATTGTCTCCTTTGTCGCCCTTATGTGGGGATGGCGTGCGGCCTTTGCCGTAACCGGTGCGCTGGGATTCATCTGGGTCGTGCTCTGGCTGCTCGTTTACCGGCTCCCCGCCGTGCACCCCAATCTCACGGAAAGCGAGAGGCAGCTGATTACCGAAGATGATGCCGAAAATGATCCGGAGATGACCTCCCAGCAGGCCAGGGTTTCTACCTGGACCCTGCTCTCGATGAAGGAAACCTGGGGCTGCATCGCGGCCCGGTTTTTCACCGATCCCATCTCCTATTTCCTGGCGTTTTGGATTCCAAGTTACCTGCAACAGGAGCGTGGATTCAGCCTGGCTGATTTAGGAATCTGGGGCTGGATACCGTTTTCCGCCCAGGCGCTCGGAAACATCGCCTCTGGCGCGATACCCCGCTACTTGATCTCTCGCGGTTGGCCGCTCAATCGGGCCCGTAAGACCACCATGCTGGTCATCTCCTGCCTGCTACCCGTCGTTTGCCTGATGATCACGCGTGTCGAGAGCTGGGGTCTTGCCCTGGCCCTGGTTGCGGCTCTGATGTTCGGACATGCCGCCTGGGGCAATATCACCCTACCGGCCGAAGTCTTCCCGCAACGGGTCGTGGGTAGCGTTTCAGGCTTTGGTGGAGCGCTCGGCGGGGTGGCGGGCGCCATCAGTCAACCGGCAATTGGATGGGTCGTTCAGATGTTTTCCTTCGCCCCAGTGTTCGCGGCCTGCTCCTTCGCCTATCTAATCGCGTTTCTGCTGGTTCATTTTCTGATCGGCGAGCTTGGCGTGATCAGACGTGTACCCGGTGAACGAAGGTATCACTAAGAAGCTGTGAAAAATCGGCGCACCTGGGGCGTG
>DAOTAI010000535.1:0-3217 GCA_035593865.1 Acidobacteriota bacterium | reverse complement strand
ACCAGAAAGCTGCTCTTTGCCTGGGAGCTCCGCAGTTTTCAGATCCTTTTCACCTCCAATTTCGCTCCGGACAGCCGGGTGCTGCTGCACCGCTCAATCCGGGAGCGCACGAGAAAGATCGCACCTTTCCTGGAATACGACCACGATCCTTATGTGGCGATTGACCAGGGACGCTTGTTCTGGATTCAAGACGCCTATACGGTTGCAGCGCGCTACCCCTACGCCGAGCCCTTCGCCCGCCGGTTCAACTACATCCGTAATTCGGTAAAAGTAGTTATTGATGCGTACCTGGGAGATGTTTTCTTTTATGTGTCAGATCCCGACGATCTACTGATTCAAACCTATCGACGCATTTTCCCTACCCTTTTCAGACCCTTGTCTGATCTGCAGCCGGGACTCCGTTCTCACATCCGTTACCCGGAAGATCTGTTTGGGATCCAGAGAGCCATTTACTGCACCTACCATATGCGTGACCCGCGGGTCTTCTATAACAAGGAAGATCTCTGGGAAATCCCGCACGAGATTTACGGCGACACCGAGCAGGTAATGGAGAGTTACCACACCATAATGGGTCTGCCCGGCGAGACTGAAGAGGAGTTTGTCCTCCTCACTCCGTTTACTCCCAAGAACAAGAACAATATGATTGCCTGGATGGCCGCCCGGTCCGACGGGCCTCATTACGGGAACCTGATCCTCTTCCAGTTCCCCAAGCAGGAGCTCACCTATGGCCCAATGCAGATCGAAGCCCGGATTGACCAAGACCCGAACTTCTCACAACTCGTCACTCTCTGGAGTCAAAAAGGGTCACGCGTAACCCGCGGCAATCTCCTCGTCATCCCTATAGAAAACTCGATCCTCTACGTAGAACCTCTGTACCTGCAAGCGGAAAAGAGCGAAATTCCCGAGCTGACCCGCGTCATCGTGGTGTATCAGAATCGCGTGGTGATTGGAGAGACGCTCAAGCAGGCACTGGATGCGGCAATAGCCGTCGGCCCGCAGCGACGCCCGTTGATTCCGTTTTTGCCACCGACTCTGACAACGAACACGCCGCTCGAGATCGAGTTGCAAGAACTCCTTCAGGACGCCATCCGGCAGTTCGACCTGAGCCAGGAGCGGCTTAAAGGCGGTGACTGGGCCGGGTATGGAGAAGCTCAACGCCAGTTAAGAGAAACACTGGATGAGCTGCGCTCCAAAATCCGAACACCAACTCAGCCGGTCCCCGAAGCGAGACCCAGGGGTGCCGCCAAGGGCGCTGATTAAGAAGGTTTTTCCGGGATCTTGATGTCTGTGTCATATTCCCGTGCCTTATTGCCCTTGTAGTTAAATGAGGGTGACAGGTAAAATGTAGTGATTTCCGAAACAGAAAGAGGGGAAGATTACATGCTTACGCTTACAGAAAGGGCCAGTTTGAAGGTTAAGGAAGTACTGGACGAGCAAACCGAGAGTTACAGCGGAGTGCGCATTGCGGTAGTGGGCGGCGGATGTTCAGGCTTCCAGTACGCCATGAATCTCGAGAAAGAACAGCGCGAAGGCGACCATGTGGTGCAGGTGAACGGGTTCAATCTCTACGTCGACAGCGAAAGCCTGGCCTATTTGAAGGGAACTGAAATCGATTACGTGGAGACGCTTCAAGGCTCCGGATTCACCTTTAGGAATCCAAATGCCAAGAGCACGTGCGGCTGCGGCGAGTCATTCCACGTATAACGGCGCGCAGCCAGATCCATCCATAGCACCTCCGCCTTCAGGCGGACAGCCAGGAAGTGGATAAACGGACAAAGTCCAATTCTCTGGTTGAAACCGCTTGAAGGCGAAACTTCCAACCCTTACACTACTCGCTTTGGAAAGAGTTTCCCAGGGTGTTTGCATCAGATTCGGGCGCTCACGCAAGCATCGACTCGCCCGATTTCTTTTGTTACACTGTTGCACACTGTCGTCACGAGCGCACCCGTAGCTCAGCTGGATAGAGCGCCGGTCTACGAAACCGAAGGTCGCCCGTTCGAATCGGGCCGGGTGCGCCACTTTCCACAACTCGCACGGTTGCGGTTTCCTGTTTCTTTCCCGCCGGTTGAAACAATCGGCTTGGGTTTCCGTCTGTTTTACAGAGGGAAACATGCGTATACGGCCGCTTGGCCTTGCCTTGTTGTTTGCTGTTTGGTCGTCACTCGTCTCGATTGTCGCTCAAGAGCGTGCGCCCTGGCCGGGAAGCGAGCCCGCTGGCCGGCTGGAGCGGCGGATGGACCAGCAGCAGGTTGTGGGAATTATCGATAATCTGAACGAGGAGTGCGGGAAGCAGCACGGTGCGGAGCTCATCGTAAAGTACTACTTCGATCTCGGCCCGCTCAACCGAGTTCAGGTTAACCCCCAGCTGTGGGGGCGCTTGACCGAATCCCAGAGGCGTGAGCAGGGAGAAAAGTTCGCCAAGGCCTTCAAAGGCTCGGGCCTTCTGTTCTGTCAGTTCTTCGCTGACGACGCCCTGGTCGGGAAGGTGCGATCCGACCCGATTCGGGGAGGGTTGAAGTTCGAGCTGGTTAAATAGGTCATTGTGCAGCCCGTTCTTGGCCCTTGGAGTCGCGATTCGGTAACATGTATTGAGCTCCTTGAGAAAACGGCCAGACATCCAGGACGGCAGGCATCACGTTGTCATCATCGGCGGAGGCTTTGCCGGATTGTATTGCGTACGCTCGCTTCGCCGTGCACCGGTTCGCGTGACCCTGATCGATCGACGGAACTTTCATTTGTTCCAGCCCTTACTCTACCAGGTAGCCACGGGCGTCCTGTCTCCCGCCAACATCGCTGCGCCCCTGCGTGCGATCTTGAAGCGGAATCGAAACACGCGCGTTATCCTGGGAGAGGTCATCGACATTCTTCCCGAGGAAAAGAAAGTCAAATTGCTGGACGGCGGGATCGTCCCCTACGACTCGCTGATTGTCGCGGCCGGTAGCAGTCACCATTACTTCGGGCACGAGGAGTGGCAGCGCTGGGCGCCAGGGCTGAAGACAGTTGAAGACGCCACCGAGATTCGGGGGCGGATTCTGATGTCTTTCGAAGCTGCGGAAAACGAACCGGACGAGACCCGCAGACGTGAACTGATGCGATTCCTCGTCATCGGCGGCGGCCCGACGGGCGTGGAAATGGCCGGCGCTTTGGCCGAAATTGCCCGCCATACCCTGCGCGGGAATTTCCGCCATATCGACCCGGCCAAAGCCGAGATTATTGT
>DAOTAI010000534.1:0-3227 GCA_035593865.1 Acidobacteriota bacterium | reverse complement strand
CGTCGGATTCCTGCCGCAGCGCCTGATTCTCACATTTCGGGCATTTGACGGGCGTTTCACGCGCCACAATCATTTCGCCGCAGGTTTCGCAGTACCAGGCTGGGATTCGGTGTCCCCACCACAACTGACGGCTGATGCACCAGTCATGAATGTTGTTCATCCATTCGAAATAAACACGCGCGTAGTTGTCAGGAACGAAACGGGTAGCCTGTTCCTGGACGGCCTTGATAGCCGGCTCGGCAAGCGGCTTTACTCTGACGAACCACTGAGTCGAAACCAGCGGTTCGATAACCGTTTCGCATCGTTGGCAGTGGCCGACATTATGAGAGTAGTTCTCCCGCTTAACTATCAGTCCCTGGCGCTCGAGATCCGCAACCACCCTTTCGCGTGCTTCGCGCCGGTCCAGCCCCGCGTATGGTCCGGCCTCCGCTGTCATGCGGGCATTCTCTCCGATGACCTTGATGATCTGCAGGCTGTGCCGGACGCCTGCCTCGAAGTCGTTGGGGTCATGCCCCGGGGTCACTTTCACGACTCCTGTCCCGAACTCCCGCTCCACAAAACGATCAGCGATAATCGGGATCTCCCGGTTCATGAGCGGCAGAACAACGGTTCTGCCAACCAGATGTTTGTACCTGTCGTCATCGGGATGGACGGCAACCGCCGTATCACCGAGCATGGTTTCGGGCCGGGTGGTCGCCACGACCACCGATTCGTCAAGATCCTTGATCGGGTAACGGATATGCCAGAGGTGACCCTGGGTCGGCTCATAGTTCACTTCCAGATCGGAAATGGCGGTCGAGCAGCGCGGACACCAGTTCACCAGGTACTCGCCGCGATAGATAAGACCATCTTCGTAAAGTCGCACAAAGACTTCACGAACGGCGCGCGACAATCCCTCGTCCATGGTGAAGCGTTTCCTGCTCCAGTCACATGAACACCCCAAACGCCGGATCTGGGTCAGGATGTTGTTCTCGGCTTTTTCCTTCCAGTCCCACACCACCGCTTCGAACTTCTCGCGTCCCAGGTCGGTTCGGTGGAGGCCCTGTTCAGCCAGTCTTCGCTCCACCACATTCTGGGTAGCGATTCCCGCGTGGTCGGTCCCCGGTACCCAAAGGACATCGAACCCCTTCATGCGCTTCCAACGAACAAGGATGTCATGAAGGGTAATGTTCAGTGCGTGCCCCATATGAAGCGACCCCGTCACGTTGGGTGGAGGCAGCACAATCGAGTAACGTTTCTTCTTCGACGTCAGATCCCCGCGAAAGTAGCCCTGTTCCTCCCAGAATCGATACCATTTCGACTCAACGTCAGTCGGTTCGTAAGCTTTCGCTAGTTGTCTATCCACGGGTCACTCCAAAACAGAGGATTATAACAAAGTACCGGTTGAGGTTTCGATGAAGCGAAAGGGACAAAACGAGACAGCGAGGCAAGAGCGGCGGCGGGGGAGAACCCCGCCGGTAACGCAGACCTTCATCCAAATAGCCTTGGCTCTTTTACAGATCTTTGAGCGCGTCGGACAGGATGCGCCGGATTTCGCCCGGCAATCTTTCCATGACCCTGCTTACCAGCAGGTCGATCTTCTCTGGACTCAGATTAATTGACGGCACAGCCGTCGAGGCTGTCGGCTGCTCGGAAGCAGTTGTCGGCTCGCCAGCTGGCTCAGTCAATACCGCTTCTTCAAAATCCTGAAAATCCGCGACATTCACAAAGGAGGGGGTCGGGCGACATTGCTGAGGAGTTAAACTAAACAAAGGTTTGTTCACTGTTCCCGTCTCTTTCTTGGCTGTCTGTCCTGGGATGGGATCTCGGGCTCTTCCAGAACCATCCTGCGAGTCGTCAGTCCCAGGACGAACGCCTGCCTGAATCAACTCCCTGACAAGTGCCAGCAATTGGGAGGTGGCAAATGGCTTGGTCAGGTAACTGTGATATCCCACGCTTTCCGCTCGTCGAATATCAAACGGTTCGAACGTGCCGGCCAGCATCACTACCGGAACGTGACTGGTTCGCGGATTCGCTTTAAATCGGCGGCATAGTTCATAACCGTCAATATCCGGGAGGGAGACATCTGCAAGAAGTACATCAACGGAACCGCTTTGAAGGTACTCAAGCGCCGTCTCGCCGTTTGCGAAGGTATGAAGAGTTGAACTTTCTTCTGCGAAAGACAGCTCGACCACTTTCCTGATGGTAGGGCTATCATCAACGAGCACGACGTCGGCCATATGCGTCACTCTTTAGCGCTGGGTTCCTCCGGTCGTAAAACCTGTGGTGTTGGAGGCCGATGGAACGGGAGCAGCCTGCCCCTGGGAACCGGAAGCAGGTGCAGGCGCCGGTTGCTGATTCTTCCGCTCCTCAGCCCGTCGGCGCGCGACCTCGTACGGGTCTTCGCCGCCCGCAAAAGTAGCCCATACCGAGCGTAAGGGATCGAGAATCGAAAAGGACTCTTCGCGCCGGTTCGCCAAATTCCTCGCGGCGGCTGCCTCGTTCACGGCAGGTACCGGCTTCTCGAGCAGGATCAACTTCTCTTGTGCTTCCTCTGCAAACTGACTGAATGGATATTCGCTCGCAACCCGTGCATAGTAAACCGAAGCTTCTTCAATCCGGCCCATGTTCTCCAGTGAAAGGCCCAGGTTGTAAAGAGCTTCATCGGCGCGACTGAAGTTCGGGTAGTTCGAAATCACTTCTTTGTAGCGACTCTCGGCCGCCAGGTAGTTCTTCCGTTGTTCCAAGTAGAAGTTCGCCACGTCATGGATGCTCGCGGCCCGATTCTCCTGCACCTCTCGCAGGAACTCCCGAGCCGTGGGCGCCAGCTCGCTATCCGGGTAATCCTCAAGAAACTTCTTAAACTCTGCCTCGGCTTTGCGCGCGTAAGTGGGGTCCCGATCTGAAGGCTTCATCAGGCGGACGTTTATGGCAGCCACCTTGAGCTGCGCGTCATCAGCCATCTCGTGATCCGGGTAGAAAATGATGAAATCTTTGTATTGAGCTTCGGCCTGTAACAGATTTTCGGTCCCGCCTTCTTTGTAGTAGGAATCGGCAATGGCAAGGAAAGAGGCAGGGGTGTATTCGCTGTCGGGATAAGTGTTTATCAGTGTCTGGAAGGAAAGTCGTGCCTTGATGAAGTAGCTTTTCTCGAAGAACTTCATCCCGTTCTCGTAGAGAGTTTTATCGGGAGAAACCGCGCTCTCTTGCAGGTCGGCGCTTTTCTGCCCGCAAGAGGAAAACAGCAC
>DAOTAI010000533.1:0-3238 GCA_035593865.1 Acidobacteriota bacterium | reverse complement strand
AAGGAAAGCTGCGGCCTTGTCGTGAGGCGCCCCGTCGCTAACTCCTGACGTGCTTTCCCAGGACACAGGTTGTATCGATGAGGGATTAATCAAAATTATCGCATCTTTAGATAAGTCCCACCAAACACACCGCAGTCGGTTTTTGCCATCGAGGGCGAGACTTGTATCATTATGAGATACCATGAGAAGCGCGTGCGCCTCGTTGATTTTCCTGATCCTTGTCCTGCTTGAAGGGACCTCCCTATCCTTCGCTCAAACCAGTCAGGAGCGAGCGCGTGAAATCATCGATCGTGTGGACCGAATGTTGCGAGGAGACTCCTCTGCAGGACGAGTCACGATGACCGTGGCGACCAGGCAGTGGAAGCGAACCACCGAACTGCGCATCTGGTCGGAGGGAACCGACAAGGTGTTGATTCGAGTTGAGGCGCCCAAGAAAGACCAGGGGACAGCTACGCTGCGCGTTGGCGACAACATTTGGAATTACCTCCCGAAGATCGACCGCGTTATAAGAATCCCCACCTCCATGATGATGGCTTCCTGGATGGGATCGCACTTTACAAACGACGATCTGGTCAAGGAAAGTCGCTTGATTCGGGACTACGATGTCTGGATCGACTTCGAGGGCCCCAGGGATGGAGTTGAAGTGTATGAATTCCGGCTGACGCCGCGGCCGGAAGCGCCGGTAGTTTGGGGGAAAATCGAGTACCAGGTACGCAAAGCCGATTTGATGCCGACCTGGGCCAAGTTCTATGGGGAAGACGGTGAACTGAAGCGCACAGCCACGTTCTCGGAATACGAAGAAATGGACGGCCGCCTGATCCCAACCCGTATGCGGATGTCACCCGAGGACAAGCCCGGTGAATTCACCGAGATGAAGTACGAAGAGCTTGAATTCGATTTGGAGATCGACGAGGGCGTCTTTTCCCTGAAGTCGCTGCGAGGATCATGATCATTGTCCGGCTGGGTTGGAGAAATCTCTGGAGAAACTCGCGACGAAGCCTGATCACGATTGCCGGTATTGCTTTTGCCTTTGCCTCTCTGATCGCCCTGATCGGGGTGGCGCGGGGGCTCGTCGTCCAGCTGCTCCGAAACGGCACTGAATTGATGGTCGGGCATATCCAGATTCATGATCGCGACTATCTGCCCGACCGCGACCTGTATGAAACCTTGGGAAACCTTGAAGGCCATGATTGGGCCGGTCTGATCGAACAGCTGAAGCACAACCCCCAGGTGGTGGCTGTCTCACCGCGGGTGTACGGTGTCGGGTTGCTTTCAACCGGCGAACAAACCGCCGCTGTCCAGATAATCGGGATCGAACCGAGACTGGAATCCGAGCTGAGCCGCGTTATCGACCGGGATGTGCTGGCCCGCCTGACACCTGGTTCGCTGCTGCTTGGTACAACCCTGGCGCTGGAGATCCGCGCCAAGGAGGGAGACGAAGTAGCCGCCGTTGCCCAGGCGTCCGACGGCACTCTCGGAAACGATCTGTTCCAGGTTGCGGGAGTTGTTCAAACCGGTGTTGCTTATCTGGATCGCTCCCTGGCTTTTGCCCGGCTGGAAGACCTCCAGCAACTCCTGGCCCTGGATTCAAACAGGATTCACGAAATTGCGTTGCGGGTTCAAGACCCGCTGGCGGCGGCTGAAATCAGTAAGGAAATCAGCCAGATCGCTGGTCTTCCTTCTGAAGCAACGGTTCAGAGCTGGCGGGAACTACTTCCGCAACTCAGCGAGTACCTTGAGGTGGCCGGCGCGGCCAATGCCGTCATCATCGGGCTCGTCGCCATCTTCGCCACCTTTGGCATCTTGAACACGATGATGATGGCGACCTTTGAGCGGATTCGAGAAATCGGAATGCTCACCGCTTTTGGCATGCGCCCTTCATCGGTTACGCTCACAATCCTGGTCGAAGCCTTGTTTCTGGCACTACTCGGTTTGGCAGCCGGGTTCGTTTTCGGCGCGATAATCATGCGTTATCTAACGGTTTATGGACTCGACCTCACTCGCTGGACAGGACAGCTCACCATGCTTCAGACCCGTATCGACCCGGTCGTTAAGGGCGTTTGGAACTGGAACGCGGTCATCAGCGCGGCCATTACCCTCTGCCTGGTAACAGTCGTCGCCGCGTACCTCCCGGCTCGCAAGGCCGTCCGTGTTGAACCGGTCGAAGCCTTAAGAGCGCCGGTGATGCAATAGGAAACCTAGAGGCTTTGAACCAGTCTGGCGCACATCGCCAGATCTTTTAGAGCTTTCCAGGCAAGGGTGTAAGAGGGAAATGCAGGCTTTCCAGATTATCCTCATTCTGGCGTGGCGAAATCTCTGGAGAAATAAGCGCCGGACGATCTTGACGGCCGGCGTTGTCTCCCTGGGGCTGGCACTGCTGCTTATTTTCCTTGGCATCGGCGACGGGAGCCACCAGCAGATGATCCGGGGGGCTGTCCGGCTTGGAGGCGCCCATGTGGCCGTGCAGGCGGCCGGATATCAGGCACGTGGCGGCATCGAGCGAACCATCTCCGCCTCCGACCTCGCCCGGATATACTCCTGGGTTCAGTCACGACGCGACGAGCTCGGAATCACTCATGTCCTTCCTCGTGCCTTTGCCTCGGGACTCGTCTCATCCGCCGACGGGGCATCGGGCGTGCGTGTGATTGGACTCGAGCCCGAAAAGGAAAAGTCGTTTTCATCGTTTCACGAAAAACTGGTGAGGGGGCATTTCCTGGCACCCGGCGATGATACTGGGGCGGTGATCGGCGAAGGGGTGGCGCGCAAGCTTGAAATCGAACCTGGAGAGAAATTCGTTTTGATGGTTCAAGGTGCCCACTCCCCTGAGATCCAGTCCGTTCTTCTGAGGGTATCGGGAGTGATGCAAACCGGATTGGAAGACTTCGATCAAGCCACGATTCTTATCACCCTTGACACCGCCCGGGAGTTGTTCGGGCTGGACGATCAGGTTCATCAAGTCGCAATCATGCTCGAACGGCAAGAGCAATCGGAGGAGGCTGCTCGAGAAGGCAACCAGGTTCTTGCGGGCGAGCTGGAAGTTCTCAGTTGGCAAGAACTGATGCCAGAGCTTCGAGACTTCATCCGAATTGACGACGGCGGGAACTATGTCTTTAACGCCATGTTTTTTCTGATCATCAGCTTTCTGGTTGCTAACACCCTGTTAATGTCGGTGTTAGAGCGCCGACGGGAATTCGCACTCCTTGACGCGATTGGATTCACGCCGGCACGACGGTTTGTG
>DAOTAI010000532.1:0-3245 GCA_035593865.1 Acidobacteriota bacterium | reverse complement strand
CGCCCCCTGAGAAATTACAAACTTACGAAAAGGAGGACTGTCAAATGAACAAGGCTTGGGTGTTCCTGACAGGTATCGGCGCCGGCGCGGCTATCATGTATTCTCTGGATCCGCAAACGGGTAGACGTCGTCGATCCATCGCCCGTGACAAAGTGGTACATGCTTTCAAAGAAACCGGGGGCTCGCTCTCGGCTCTGTCGAGCGACCTGGCGAACCGAGCCAAAGGTGTGTACTCGGAGGCCGCATCACGAGTCAAAAAGGAAGAGGTCTCGGATTCGGTTCTAGAGGAGCGGGTGCGCTCCACACTGGGGCGCTTTTCCTCGCATCCCTCTTCCATCGAGGTTTCTGTTTCCGGAGGCCGGGTGACACTTCGTGGACCGGTCTTGGAGGATGAAGTCGAGGATGTGCTGCGGGCCGTTTCCGGTGTTCGGGGCGCGACGGAGGTGGACAATCAACTCCAAGTGCACAAGGATGCCAGCGGTGTGCCTGGTCTCCAGGGGCAGGGGAAACGCCCCAGTTTCGCCTGGGGGTTCAGGCGCTACAACTGGAGTCCCACCTACCGGATGCTGGCTGCCAGTGCAGGTAGCGGACTTGCCGTCTGGGGCATGACACGTCGGCGCAACCCAGCCGCTCTTGCCGCCGGGCTGGCCGGTATAGCGCTGGCTGTCCGGGGCGCGACCAATCGTGAAATGCGGCGAATCGTCGGACTGGGCGCCGGTCGAAATGCCGTTACTATCCACAAAACCATGAACTTCAACGCTCCCGTTGAAGATGTTTACCGGATATGGGACAACTACCAAAACTTCCCGAAGTTCATGGCCAGCGTCAAGGAGGTGCGGGACTTGGGTGGCGGACGGTCCCACTGGGTTGTACGCGGTCCCGCTGGTGTTTCCGTGGAGTGGGATTCGGAGATCACTAAACGCGTTCCGAACGAGATTATCGCGTGGAAGAGCGTACCCGGCTCAGTTGTTCAACACTCCGGGATCGTCAAGTTCAAGAGGCGCCGCAATGGCGGGACGACCACGGATGTGAGGCTTTCATACAACCCCGGCGCCGGGGCGATTGGTCATGTAGTGGCCAGCCTCTTTGGCGCTGATCCGAAGAGCGAGCTGGATCAATCGCTCCAACAGATGAAGCAGATGATCGAGGCCGAGGCCCAGCTTGACGTGCGACGGTAAAACCGTTAATCACAGGCCGCTAGAGGACGTTCGTGCCCGGGGCTGAACGCGGGCGGGACGAGCGCGACAATTGAGGCGCGGCGCAGGGTTTTGAAACACCCCCCACCGGGCGGCGAAGGCATTTAATCCCGGCGCATCGCCTCGATCTTCTCGCCTACGTTCGTGCCGTTCAGGTCTTTTCACCTTGCTGAACCAACAACAGCAAGTCCGCTGCATTTGACTCCCACCTTAGGCAAAGACTATCTTTGACCCTTAGTAAGCTTACTTTATTCACGTTTGGGAGACGTGGCATGTCTTTTCGCTCATCACCGATTGGCTCAACTGTAGTGATGAAGTACTTTATGGCCCTGACTGGGCTCGGTTGGATCGTGTTCGTGATTTTCCACTTGATCGGGAACCTGCTATTGCTGTCCCCAGATGAGGAGGCATTTAACCGGTATTCTCACACGCTGGTGAGCTTGGGTTTTCCTCTCATAGCAGCGGAGATCCTGCTGTTGATCGGTCTGCTGGTTCACGTCTATGCGGCTTTTGTAGTGACTTACGACAACTGGCGGGCAAGGTCAAAGGGCTACGAGGTCTACCGGAGCCGCGGAAAGCCCAGCAAGAAGACGATTTCCTCCAGCTCGATGATTTGGACAGGACTCATCCTGCTGGTATTCATTCCGCTTCACGTCTACACCTTCAAATACGGGCCGGGTATCGAGCAAGGTTACGTGGTGATCCTGGACGGTGAGCCAGTGCGTGACCTCCGCCGACTCGTGGTGGAGACCTTTTCCAATCGATGGTATGTGGCCTGGTACGTGACGGCGATGGTGATTCTTGGCTTTCATCTTCGTCACGGCTTTTGGAGCGCCTTTCAGTCGCTGGGACTGTATCATCGTCGGCTTACGCCGTTTGCCTACGGCCTCGGGGTGCTGGTAGGTGTAGCCCTGGCCGTCGGTTTCGTCTTTATACCCGTTTGGGTCTACCTGACCGGAGGGCCTGTATGAGCAACAATGGTGTCTTGAACGCAAGGATTCCGGACGGGCCGATACAGGAGAAGTGGGACCGCCGACGATTCGAAGTGAAGCTGGTCAGTCCGTCCAACAAGCGGAAGTTCAAAATCATTGTCGTCGGCACTGGCCTTGCCGGTGCCTCGGCCGCAGCCAGCCTTGCTGAACTGGGATATCAAGTCCTCGCCTTCTGCATTCAGGATTCACCTCGCCGGGCGCACAGCATTGCAGCCCAGGGGGGTATTAATGCCGCCAAGAACTACGCGAATGATGGCGACAGTATCTGGAGGCTGTTCCACGATACCATCAAGGGCGGAGATTACCGGGCGCGCGAAGCCAACGTTTATCGACTGGCCCAGGTGAGTGTCAACATCATTGACCAATGCGTTGCGCAGGGTGTGCCTTTTGCCCGCGAATACGGCGGATTGCTGGACACCCGTTCATTCGGCGGAACGCAGGTGGCGCGGACCTTCTACGCCCGGGGCCAGACTGGTCAGCAACTGCTTCTCGGAGCTTATCAGGCGATGATGCGGCAGGTCGACAGAGGCAAGATAGTCTGCCTGCCACGCCGCGAAATGCTGGACCTCGTGGTGGTAAACGGAAAAGCCCGGGGTATTACGACCCGCAACCTGTTGACAGGAGAAATTGAATTACATGTCGGTCATGCGGTCGTCCTCGCCACTGGCGGATATGGGAATGCCTATTACCTGTCTACAAACGCCGTGAATTCAAATGCTTCGGCCATCTGGCGCTGTTACAAGCGGGGCGCTTTCTTTGCCAATCCCTGTTTCACGCAGATCCATCCCACTTGTATCCCGGTTTCAGGGGAGCACCAGTCCAAACTGACTCTCATGAGCGAAAGTCTGCGAAACGATGGTCGGGTCTGGGTTCCCAAGAAGAAGGGAGATTCGCGGCCGCCCAGTCAGATCCCGGAGGATGAGCGGGACTATTATCTGGAGCGCAAATATCCCAGTTTCGGCAATCTCGTCCCCCGTGACATCGCCTCGCGCCGGGCCAAGGAGGTCTGTGATGACGGACGTGGCGTCGGCGAGTCAGGGCTGGCCGTTTTCCTCGA
>DAOTAI010000531.1:0-3250 GCA_035593865.1 Acidobacteriota bacterium | reverse complement strand
ATCTCCCACGGTCATACTCGCGAAAACCATAAAAGGGTACGGGCTGGGCGAAGCAGGCGAAGGCAAGAACGTAACGCACCAGCAGAAGAAACTGAACGAAGAAGAGTTGCGCGAGTTCCGCACCCGTTTCGGAATTCCCATTTCGGACAAGGAAGTCGCGGAAGCCCCGTTCTACCGACCGCCTGAAGATAGCATCGAGATTCGTTACCTTCGCGAAAGACGGGAAAAGCTCGGTGGATACCTCCCGAGCCGGAGACACGATGCACCTAAGCCGAAGTTGCCGTCCGAGAAGCTGTTTGAGGAATTCTACGAAGGAACGGGGGGACGCGAAGTCTCGACCACCATGGCTTACGTGAGGTTGCTCTCCAAGCTCCTGCGAGATCGGGACATTGGGAAATACATAGTCCCAATTATCCCGGATGAGGCCCGAACCTTCGGTATGGAAAGCCTGTTTCGAGAGCGAGGGATCTATTCTCATGTGGGGCAGCTTTACGCCCCAGTAGATGCCGAGACTCTCTTGTATTACAAAGAGGCCAAGGACGGGCAGATCCTGGAGGAAGGGATTACGGAAGCCGGTTCAACCTGCTCGTTTATTGCCGCCGGCACAGCTTACTCGACCCTGGGCATCAATATGATCCCGTTTTTCACCTTCTATTCGATGTTTGGCTTTCAGAGGGTAGGGGATCTGATCTGGGCAGCTGGAGATACCCGGTGTCGTGGTTTTCTCGTGGGAGGCACGTCCGGCCGGACGACGCTGGCAGGCGAGGGATTGCAGCATCAGGACGGGAACAGCCATCTGCTTGCCTACGCCTACCCCACCATCCGCGCATACGACCCGGCGTTTGCCTACGAAATCGCCGTTATCATCCAGGATGGGCTGAAACGGATGTACGACGACGAAGAGAGCGTTTTCTATTACATCACCGTGATGAACGAAAACTATGCTCAGCCGCCGATGCCCGAAGGCGTCAAAGAAGGGATTCTTCGAGGTATGTACAAGTTCAGCTCCTCCAAGCTCGACAAGCCGAAGGCGCGGGCGAATCTTTTCGGGAGCGGTGCAATCCTCAATGAAGTCATTAAAGCGGCCTCGTTCCTGGAAGAGAAACACCGGGTTGCTTGTGACGTCTGGAGCATTACCAGCTATAAGGAACTGATGCGAGACGGTCTCGAGGTGGATCGTTGGAATATCCTGCACCCCGGTGAGAAACCGAAGAAGCCCTACATCGCCCAGTGTTTGGACAAGGCTGAAGGTGTTTTCGTCGCCGCGTCGGACTACGTGAAGGCGCTCCCATATTCCGTCGCCAAATGGTTCCCCAAGCCACTTGTTGCGCTCGGCACGGATGGCTTTGGGCGGAGTGATTCGCGAGCCGCCTTGCGCGCCTTCTTTGAGGTTGATTGGCGGAATGTTGCCTTTGCGGCGCTCTCCACTTTGGTCAGGGAGCAGCAACTGCCCGGCCAGGTAGCCGAGGATGCGGCCCGTGAACTGGAAATAGACCCGGATAAACTCAATCCGTTGCTGTGCTAAACGCTCTGCTGTGGTTCCGGCAACTTGTAACCCCTAACCAGGTGATTCGCAACTGATATGGCTACAGAAATCAGACTTCCCAATCTTGGAGAAAACGTTCACTCGGGAAATGTTGTACGGCTGCTGGTGGCGGAAGGGGACGTGATCGCCGAGCAGCAACCCATACTGGAAATCGAGACCGACAAGGCGGCGATTGAGGTGCCGGCGCCGAAGGCCGGAACCGTTACCAGGATTCTCGTGAAAGAAGGAGAGACAATCAATGTCGGCGATCCCGTGATCAGCATCGAAGAGGCCGAAGGCGAGGCGCCGTCGAAGGCGGAGCCGGCCCCGGCCCCTACGCAGGTTGAATCGCGTCCCGTCCAAGCCGCGCCGCCGCCCCGGCGCCAAAAGGAAAAGGAGCCTGAACCAGCGCGAAAACAGGCCCCCGAAGAGGAGCGTCGCGAACCGGTCTGGACTTCCGCTCCGGCTGTTCCTCCGCCTCCTCCAATCGAGGGAGATGGCAAACGCATCCTGGTGCCTGCCTCGCCTTCCGTCCGGCGATTCGCCCGGGAAATTGGGATTGATATAACCCAGGTCAAGGGGAGCGGGCCGTCAGGGCGGATTTTAGTCGATGATGTGAAACAGGCGGCGCGCGCCCGGGCGAGGGCGACGCCGACCGCCCAGGCAATGCCTGCTGCCGCTTTGCCTTTACCCGATCTGTCCCGCTGGGGCGAAATCCATCGTGAGCCATTTACCAGCGTCCGGCGTGCCACCGCTCGGCAAGTGGCGGCCGGCTGGTCCTCGATCCCCCACGTAACGCAGTTTGACAAAGCCGACATCACGGAGTTAGAGCAGATCCGCAAGCAATTCTCGGCCAAGGCGGAAAAGGCAGGCGGAAAACTCACGATAACGGCCATTATCTTGAAAGTTGTCGCTGCTGCCCTTAAGGTCTTCCCCAAGTTCAACGCCAGTCTCGATATGGAAAAAGGCGAAATCGTCTACAAGCATTACTTCCATGTTGGTGTTGCGGTGGATACCCCCAGGGGCCTGCTGGTGCCCGTTATCCGGGATGTCGACCAGAAAAACGTAATAGATCTGGCCGTAGAGCTTTCGTGGATCTCCGAAAAGGCCCGGAGTGGGAAACTGACCCTGGAGGAGATGCAGGGAGGGAGCTTTACGGTGAGTAACCTCGGCGGAATCGGGGGAACGGGCTTTGCTCCTATCGTCAACCTTCCTGAAGTCGCGATCCTGGGAGTGGCGCGCGCCTCTCTCGAGCCGGTATTTCGGGACGGCGGATTTCAACCCCGGTTAATGCTTCCGCTGTCACTCTCCTATGATCACCGGCTGATCGATGGCGCTGACGGTGCCCGGTTCTTGCGCTGGGTGAGTGAGGCGCTCGAGCAACCCTTTGTCATAATTTTGGAGGGGTGACGGCAGTTTAGGAAAACCGGTTTGAAGTTTTTGATTTCCGGGACACTCAGGCATTCCGCCGGGGCGCCGCAGTTGAGTGACTTACCCCTCAGGTTTCCCCAAGGACGGTTTAGGAAAGCCAGTTTGTAGTCCAGGGCTTCACAAAATAGGTATTTTCAAAAAGAGGGACAGGACCGGTCCCGGCCCTAATGCTTCGCCAGCGTCCCCTATTTCGACCATTTGGACTTTCCCTTCTGACTGGAGGTCCGTAGGACCGCCAGGTTTATAGGGACACGTGAAGGCTTTGACCCAGGTCCGTCAGGACCGACACGTGAC
>DAOTAI010000530.1:0-3264 GCA_035593865.1 Acidobacteriota bacterium | reverse complement strand
CGACTAAAGCCGGCTTTTCAAGAAGCGGGAAGTGTGACCGCCGGTAACGCCTCGCAATTGAGCGACGGAGCGGTGGCCGTCGCGGTCGTCTCCGAGGAGGTCCTGAAAAAGAGCGGCCGTGACCCCATCGCCAGGATTGCGGCTTTTGCGACCAGCGGAGTTGAACCGGCGATGGTGATGATGGCCCCGTTGGACGCGATCAGGACTGTCATGACGAAGGCAGGGTGGAGTGACAAAGAAGTGGATCTTTATGAGGTTAATGAAGCGTTTGCCGCTCAATCGGTGGCGCTGGCCGCAGAAGTACCTCTTGACGTCAATCGCTTGAATGTCAATGGTGGGGCAATCGCCTTGGGACACCCGATTGGGGCCAGCGGCGCCAGAATCCTCACCACGCTTCTTTACGCGCTTAAGCACCGTAACGGCAGGAAAGGTATAGCAAGTCTTTGCCTTGGCGGCGGCAACGCGGTGGCAATGGCGGTCGAGATCGTGTGACAGGAGCGATAAGCCGAATTTTGTTTCGTAGATTTTTGACTTCGAGCGTAATTATCTAGGGGAAGATAAAAGCGTAATGAAAATCGGAGTGGTTGGCGCGGGCACGATGGGGAACGGCATCGCACAGGTCGCCGCTTTTACAGGTCATGCAGTGACTTTACGAGATGTTTCCGCTGACCTGGTTGAAAAAGGCCTGCAGACGATCCGCCGCAGTCTGAGAAAAATCATTGATAAGACGGACATCCCCGATCGCGAGGAGAAGTACCAGCAGACGCTGGAGCGAATCACGCCCACGACAGAATGGGAGGCGCTGGGTGCTTGTGAGTTCGTTGTCGAGGCTGTCTTTGAGGACTTTGCCACCAAGCTGGAAGTGTTCCAATCCTTGGAAGGCGTTTGTGGAGAAACGACGATCCTTGCCAGCAACACTTCGTCGATATCCATAACCCGGCTTGGCGCGGGGTTGAAGGTGCCAGGAAGGCTGATTGGAATGCATTTTATGAACCCGGTTCCGCTCATGAAGCTCGTTGAGATCGTGCGCGGCATGGCGACAACTGATGAAACGTACGAGAAGACGCGATCGCTTGCCTTGGATCTGGGCAAAACCCCGGTTGAAGTCCGGGATTTTCCGGGCTTCATCTCCAACCGAGTTCTGATGCCCATGATCAACGAGGCCGTTTTTGCCCTCATGGAGGGAGTGGCCAAGGCGGAAGCCATCGACGAAGTCATGAAACTTGGGATGAACCATCCGATGGGACCCCTCCGGCTCGCCGATCTCATCGGGCTGGATGTGTGCTTGAGCATCATGAATGTGCTGTATGACGGCTTCAAAGATCCGAAATACCGTCCATGCCCCTTGCTAAGGCAGATGGTTGACGCAGGCTGGCTGGGTCGCAAAACCGGTAAAGGATTCTACGATTACCAATGACAGATCAGAGTTTGCGATGACCTTTTGCGCGGACTCAGGGGAGACAAGAAAAATGAGCGAGGACCAGAACAAAAAACGGGCCATCGAGATGGCGTTGACACAGATTGAAAGACAATTCGGAAAAGGCTCCATCATGCGACTGGGTGACCGGACGGGAATAGCTGTTCCTGTAATCCCTTCCGGGTCGCTGTCTCTGGATGCCGCCCTGGGCGTTGGCGGTCTTCCGCGCGGTCGCGTGATAGAGATCTACGGGCCAGAATCGAGCGGCAAGACGACAATTGCTTTACACGCCATTGCCGAGGCACAAAAGGCAGGTGGGAGCGCAGCCTTCATCGATGCTGAGCACGCCATGGACGCAGAGTACTCCAAACGCCTCGGCGTCAATATTGATGACCTGCTTGTTTCCCAACCAGACAGTGGGGAACAGGCATTGGAAATTGCCGAAATGCTGGTCCGCAGCGGCGCCATCGATATCCTGGTGGTCGATTCTGTTGCCGCGCTGGTTCCCAAGGCGGAGCTTGAGGGCGAAATGGGCGACTCGCATGTTGGCCTGCAAGCCAGGCTTATGTCTCAGGCGTTGCGGAAGCTGACAGGAATTGTCTCAAAATCCAACACCTGTCTGATCTTCATAAACCAGATTCGTGAGAAGATCGGCGTGATGTTTGGCAATCCGGAGACAACCACCGGAGGCCGGGCGCTTAAGTTCTATTCGTCGGTGCGGCTGGAGATCCGACGGGTGGCGAGTATTAAAGAAGGAGAGACTAACATTGGCAGCCGGACCAAGGTGAAAGTTGTCAAGAACAAGCTAGCCCCTCCGTTTAAAGAGGCAGAATTCGATATCACATTCGGAGTCGGAATTTCCCGCGAAGGGGAACTGCTGGACCTCGCAGTCGACAAGAAGATTATCGACAAGAGCGGATCGTGGTTTTCCTATGGGCAGGAACGGCTGGGGCAGGGAAGAGAGGCTGCCAAGCAGTTCTTGCGTGACAATCCGACCGTTACGGAGGAAATTGCGCAGAAAGTGAAAATAGCCCTGGGGCTGATTCCGCCGTTGCAGAAGGTGGAGGCGGCCGGCAAGTAACGAGGTCGGGACTAAGGATATCAAAGCAGCGTTTTTTTGGAAGCATAACCAACAAAAGTTGCATTGTTAGGCACGCCTCCGGCGTGCCGTGGCGGACTCGGGCGAGTCCAACCAGTCTGCGCGTACACACGATATCCTGCCGTCCCGGCTCGCATCCCCCTTCCTTTTCCGCATACTTCCGGGGTAAGATTTTCTTTCAACCTTGCTCGGGGGTCGTCCAACGGTAGGACAGCGGCCTTTGGAGCCGCTGATCCAGGTTCGAATCCTGGCCCCCGAGCCACGTCGCGATGCCGGAACTCCCTGAAGTAGAAACAATTCGTCGAGGCTTGGAGCCCCATATCATCGGCCTCCGTCTGCAGTCGATCCTCGTCACCGATCAGAAAATCCTGACGCCTTCCGCCAGGGAAGGAAGGCTGGCTGCTCTCGAGGGCCAGCGGATTGAAGGTCTTTCCCGGCGGGGCAAGTACCTGGTGATGGAGTTGACTCGGCAATATCTTGTCTTTCACCTCGGCATGACCGGTCAGTTGACGCTTCGGGATCCCAGACGCCCGGATTCACGCGCCTTTCAGCGAACGATAACCGGCCTTGAGCGGTGCGAGCAACATGCGCCTGATCGCCACACGCACCTGCACATCATCTTCGACGATGGCCGGCAGTTGCTGTTTCGTGACATCAGGAAATTCGGGCGCATCTATTTGTTGTCTCGGACAAATGATGAGCTGGCCGGGTTTTTCCGGGCCCATCGGCTGGGGCTTGAACCGTTTAC
>DAOTAI010000529.1:0-3265 GCA_035593865.1 Acidobacteriota bacterium | reverse complement strand
TCCACAAATCCGTAGTTGCCTCGATGGAGGCGTAACACGGCGACGTCCGCCGAGGATCCAATGTCCAGGTGGCCGAGATCCGTCCGCTTAATGACTTGAGCGGGCGTCCATGAAGACGCACGAATGACATCCTGGAGCGACATGCCGAGGCTCAAGAACTTAGACATGACGTTGAGCATATCCTTCATACCGGCATTCATGCTCCCGCGATGCAGGTCGGTGCTGATCACATCCGGCCAGAATGCCTGCTGGATGGAGGGAAGGAGAAACTGGTAAAACAAGCTGCCTCCGCCATGGCCCACGTCGAAGATAACCCCTCGGTTTCTTGCCTCGAGTACATAAGGCTTCAACTTTCCCGTCTCATCGACTATCGCTTCCCGTCCTTCGCTTCCGCCATACATATGGGTGTAGATATCGCCCGACCTCAGCTTGTCCAAAAGCAGTGTTTTAAGTGAAAGGTTGGGGATGTGAGAGCCGAAGTCGACCATGACGGGAACGTTCGCTAGCCGACCGGCCTCGACCAATCGGTCGATCGGATCCCATTCTGGGCCGGTGTAGTGTGCGACTTTGACGCCGACGATCAGATCGCGGTACTGCCGGATTTTCAGGGCTGTCAGGCGAGGATTCATATCCGCGAGATCCTGCTCGGCGGGATTGCCCGCCATGCCGCTGCCCACGATATTGAGAAAAGCCAGGACGCGTGTCCGGGAATGGTCGATAACCTGCTCCTTGAACGTTTGAAAGTTGCGCCATCCGGCGCCTCCCACGTCCACGACGGTCGTCACCCCCGCGCGAAAAGTAAACCCATCGGGAGAGACGGAATTAAGTCCACCGGCATACTGTGCGTGAGGATCCGTGCCAAAGAAGACATGTGCGTGGAGATCGATCAACCCCGGTACAACGTACAGACCTTCAGCCGAAATGGTTTTTTTGGCTTGCTCCGGCGGGATATTAGAGGCTACGGAGACAATCTTCCCCCCGGCTATCGCCACATCCATGACTTGATTGATCCCGTTCTTGGGATCGATCACCTGGCCTCCTTTGATGACGATTTCGTAGGGAGGATCGGCGGCCAGCAGTTGAAGGCCAGTAAGCGACAAGACTATCAGGCTGCCGACCAGGCTTGCAGCCCACCTCACGATTGATGTTTCAGGCACACCGAAGGGCATAGACACCCCCGTTATATGTTGTTAGAAGCACCCGGTTCACGGTTAGAACCGGAGTGGAATGGATGGCTGAGCCAAGCCTTGCTCTCCAGAGCTGCCGTCCGGATCGTCTTTCCAAGGCGAGGAGGGAGCCGCCGTAGGGTTGGACACAAACCAGACTGGCCGTCACGGCAGCGGCGCCACAAACGATCTGCGGTGTACGGGCTTTCCACTCGAGTCTGCCATCGGCGATGGTGAGTGCGTAGAGGTACCCGTCTTTGCACCCCGCATAAACAGACCCATCTGCACACGCCGCGGGTGCGACAAACCCTTGCCCTCCGCGATATCTCCAGCGAACTTGCCCGTTGTCTGCGTCGAGCGCGTAGAAAAACCGATCTTCGGAACCGACCAGGACGAGGTTCTCAGCAAAGGCCGGGGACGAGAGAACCGGAGCGCCAGTTTGGGTTTCCCAACTTTTCCGGCCCGATTCGCGTTCATAGGCGGTCACCCTCCCATCTCCGCATCCTATGTAGAGACGATCATGAGTTGCAAAGGCTGTGGAGCAGCTGCCGCCTGCAAGCTCGGCGTCCCAATGCCTGCGGCCCGTCTGCAAATCGAGACTGTGCAGCCGACCGCCGGTTGTCCCTTGGTAGACCGTGCCCTGGAAGACAGTTGGCGAACTCCACGCCGCGCCTCCAGTGTCAGCCTGCCATTGAACCTTACCAGTGGCAGATTCGACTGCATAAAAGACGCCACCCTGGTCACCAAAGAGGACACGACCCTCGGCCACGGCGGGAGTCGAATGGATCGGGTTTGCTGCCGAGAAACTCCAACGCGTGTGGCCGCTATCCAAGTCCAATGCATAAAGAGTGCCGTCCATGCAGGTGACACAGAGCAGATCGCCGATCAAGACTGGGGAGGAAAAGACCAGGCCCGGCAGTCGCCTTTGCCAGATTGCGGCAGAAGGCGGACCGGAGGGCTCTCCCGAGTGTCCACCTCTCCGCGCGTTGTCGCCGAGGAAAGTGGGCCAGTCGTGAACGGATCTCGGTGTGTCCACAGCTACCCCGCTTCAATCTTGCGGTGAGAGATATGGCTTGGTTCCCAGACGCCAAGTCCCATTTGGCCGGCCGTTCGCACGTGTCCCGTGGCCCGGTAGTAATCGTTTTTTGTCGGATCCTTGTCCCTCTCTGACCGGGAGGTGATTTGAGATGGATCGCGAGCCCACAGGGAAGGGGCCCCCTTTTCACGGCGCTTACGCTCGAGCGCTTCCAACTCAATCGTATCCATCGCCACCGCATCGGTTCCAAGGTACAGGGTCTTAGCCTCCCAGATGAAATCGGCGGAAGGGGCAAACGGGCCCCCGTGCCAGACACCGCGCAGCCCGTCCATGATGTTCAGGACCAGCTTCGAGCGGAGCGGTTCGATGGAACACATAAGGGGAATGATCGGATCAAGGTAGCAGTACGGCGGCCCGGATATGCCTCGAATCTCGTCCGTTCCCGTATGGGTACGGGCGACATTGGTGAACGATCCGTAGGCGATGTTTTTAAGGCATCCCGTCACCCCGCTCGCGCCATGTTCCTTGAGGCACGGCAAGTTGACGATTTTCGTGGCCATGCGGGAAACGACGGTCGAAAGGTAAGAACGCGTTTCCAGCTCGGAAAAGCAGGTGGTTTCAAAGAAAATCTCCGGGTCATGGCCAACAGCCTGACCGCCGGCAACCAGAACATCTGCGGTTCCGATCAGGCGGACGCCGGGCGGCAAATACCCATGATAGCTGGAAACCATGAGCTGCCACGGGAAACGATCAAAGACCACCATGTTTTCGGGCTTGACCCCGGCGAGTTCGAGTCCCCGGATCACTTCGTGGACCAATTCCGGCGAAGTGGTGGTGCCTAATACCCCCGACGGATTTACCTTGATGGCGACGACATCATCCGGGCTGAAAAACATCCGCCAGGCGTCGACGGCTGTTGGCGCGCCTGTCAGCTCTTTCATTCCCCGTTCCAACATCGTCCGGATGGCCGATTGCGATACCCGATCGTCGATGATCGCCTTGGAATGAAAGACCTCCACCACTCGGCCGGGGAACTTGCCCGGCAGACCGCCCCCTTCGGGCG
>DAOTAI010000038.1:0-19397 GCA_035593865.1 Acidobacteriota bacterium | reverse complement strand
GACCCCAGGGAATCGCCGTCGGGCCGCGAGTGTGAGGTAATCGCGAACTGTCGGCAACCCTTTATGTAGTCAATGATTTCCTGCATGTAACGGCTTAATCGTAGTCGAACAGTTCGATGTTATAGCTGATCAGATCCGGACCCAGGATGTTCTCCGCCTCGCGAATGAGGCTTTCCGCCAGTTCTTCAAGCCGCTTGGCATCTGGGCCAATGGAGACCGCTCCCAACCTGCCCCTTTGCCAAAGCTCCTGGTGATCGATCTCAGATACCGAGAAGTTGTGGCGAGCACGAAGCCGATCAGCCGTTCGCCGGAGCACATTCCGTTTGTCCTTTAGGGAGTGGCTGTACGGAAGATGAATCTCCAAGGAACAGAAGACAATGGGCATAACCGCGGTTCAGGTATGATAAAGGAGGAATTGAGAGGCCCGAAGACCGAGTTGGTTCGGGCATGGCTTAATTCCCCATCATCGAGTTCTTCACGCCAACTGTGGCTCGACTCTCTCCTTAACGAAAGCCTCAATAATGTCGTTGACTTTAATGTCGTTAAAGTTCGCAATGGCAATACCGCACTCGTAACCAGCCTTCACTTGGTTCACATCTTCCTTGAACCGACGCAACGACGCGATGCGGCCCTCGTAGATCACGACGTTGTCCCGCAACAGCCTGATTTCCGAATTGCGAGTGACCATTCCATCCAGGACATAGCTGCCGGCCACGGTTCCTTGCTTGGGCACTCGGAAGGTCTGACGCACTTCGGCTCTGCCCTGGTAGCTTTCCTTGACTGTCGGTTCCAAAAGCCCGATCATCGCCTGCTTAATTTCGTTAGCTATGTCGTAGATCACGGTATAGAGGCGAATTTCGACACCTTCGTGCTCGGCAGCTGCTTCGGCGTTCTGTTCGGGTCGGACATTGAATCCAATCACGATCGCGTTGGTGGCCGAGGCGAGCAGAACGTCGGATTCGGAGATTGCGCCGACACCGCTGTGGATAGTACGAACGCGAACTTTTTCCGTACTCAGTTTCTGAAGGGTATCCGTGAGGACTTCCACAGAACCTTGCGCGTCAGCCTTAAGCACGATGGGAAGTTCCTTGACCTCGCCCGATTGCAGTTGCGCATACAGATCTTCAAGACTCACGCGGGAAGACTTGGCCATCTCCTTTTCGCGCAATTTCGTCTGGCGATACTCCCCGATCTGGCGTGCCTTGGTCGTATCATCCATCACCTGGAACGAGTCTCCGGCCTGGGGCAGGTTCTGAAGTCCGAGAATCTCCACAGCACTGCTGGGGCCTGCCTCAACGACGGGAGAGCCTCGATCATCGAACATGGCGCGGATTTTTCCATAAGCGGCGCCTGCGATGAAGGAATCACCGACCTTTAAGGTCCCGTTTTGCACCAGCACCGTAGCGACTGCACCACGTCCTTTGTCGAGCCGTGCTTCGAGAATAACTCCAGTGGCCGGCCGACGAGGATTGGCTCGCAATTCGAGCAGGTCGGCCGACAAGAGGATCATTTCAAGGAGCAGGTCCAGGTTGGTGTGCTCCTTGGCCGAAACCTCGACCATTACGACGTCTCCACCCCATTCCTCCGCCACCAGATCGTACTTGGTCAGATCCTGCTTGACTCGCTGGGGATCTGCGCCCGGCTTGTCGATCTTATTGATAGCAACAAGGATCGGTACTTTGGCCGCGCGTGCATGGTTGATAGCTTCGACAGTCTGGGGCATGACACCGTCATCCGCCGCCACCACCAATACAACGATGTCAGTAGCCCGGGCGCCGCGGGCGCGCATCATGGTAAAGGCCTCATGCCCGGGGGTGTCGAGGAATACGATTCGTCGGCCGTTAACGTTGACGTGATAAGCACCAATGTGCTGCGTGATTCCTCCGGCCTCGCCCGCTGCCACCTTGGTCTTGCGAATCGCGTCGAGCAGGGAAGTCTTCCCGTGATCGACGTGCCCCATGACAGTAACGACAGGAGCTCGTTCCTGGAGGTCCGAGGCCTTCTCCTCAAACTTTTCTTCCTCCATCACCGCCTCCTCAAAAGACACGAAGCGCGGGATGGCGTTAAAGGCCCGGCACACGTCCGTGAGAAGCTTCTGATCCAGGGTCTGGTTTATACTGACCATAATTCCCCGGCTGACAAGCTCGCGCAAAACATCCTTGCTCTTAACACCCAGTTTTTCGCACAGTTCTTTAACGGTGACTGACTCCGGCAGCAGGATCTCGCGCGGTTCTCGAGCGATTTCGGGTTTTCTTGCGGCCGGCGCGGGTGCGGGCCGTTCGCGTCGTCTTGCCTGGTCGGCCGGTTTTCGGTAAGGCTGCGGCGGTACCTGGGCCCTTTTCTGGTCGACCCTGGGCGGCTGCGGCTTGGTCAGTTGTCGAACGATCTGCTGCGGCGGGGCGGCAACAGGCTCCGGAGCGGTCTTCTTGAGGATTGTCGCCTTTTCAGCCGGCTTTTCCTTGGGAGGTTCTACCGGAGCGGCTTCTGGGGTTGCGGAAACCGGGAACTGCTCAACCGGTTGAGGCGTCTCGACAGCGGCTTGGGGGGCCTCGGGCGCCTCGACGGTCTCCGCTGCGGTCGGTTGCGCTGCCACAGGCTCAGGCGTCGGTTCCTCGACTGCGGGTTCCGTTACGGTCTTCTCCTCAACGGCAGGACTTGTTTCAACAGGTTCAGGCTCAGCGGGTTTAATTTCCTCGACCTCGGTCGGTACCGGCTCTGCCGGCGCTTCGACTTGGGCTGTCTCAACGGGCGCAGCCTCCACCGGCTGTTCGGCGGCCGGAGCCTCGCTGACCTCTACCGGCACTTCCTCAGGCGGAGTCTCCGCCACTGGTTCCGCGACCGGGACCTCTTCCTCGGGTCGTCGGTACACGCCCTTCCCGCGTCTCGGCTTAAGAGAGGTTGACAGGGCCGTCTCGAACTGCGGTTTTTCCTCAACCTTACGTGCGGCCCTCCGTGGCTGGCCCAGTTCCTTTATGGTTTTCTTGACGGCCCGGCCAGCTAGCCGCTTCTCTTTTGCTTTTTCGGCGCGCGTCTGCTCTTCATGTTCGGTCTCGACCATCAGTTGCAGGCGCCGGCGGATGCGGACGGCTATGTCGGGATCTACCGGAGTGTCCGCGGAAGGAACCCAGACGCCGATCTTCTTAAGCTCGGATATGACGGTGGTGTATTGAATGTCGAATTCGGTTGCTAAATCGCTAACCTTGATTTGTTCCATCTGCAAATTTAGATCTAAATCCTTTCGTTTAGCTGGTAAGGCTGGTGAAACGGACGAGCACGGACAACCGGCCCGCCCCACCAGCGAGCCGCTATCCGTCACTCCTCTGCTTCGTCCGCCTCTTCCGCTTCCGCGCTTTCATGGTCCTCAAAACTTTGCCCGGCCAGAAAAGCCTTCGCCTGCTCCGCTAGTTTCTCGGCTGTCTTCTGGCCGATTCCGGGAATCTCGAGCAATTCTTCGACAGATTTCGAGCCAAGGCTCTGGATCGACCCGATCCCGGCTTCCTTGAGCCGGGCGAGAGTCTTCTCCCCCAGTCCCGGCAAGCTCTCCAGCGGATCCTCGGGATGGCCGGGTTCCAGATTGTCTATCTGGCTCAGGACCTCCCTCTTCTTTTCCTCCTCACTCTTTATGTCGATTTGCCAGCCCAAAAGTTTCGAGGCGAGCCGAACATTCTGCCCTTTCTTGCCGATCGCCAAGGACAGTTGATCCTCGGGAACGATAACTTCCAGCAACTTGGCAACCGGATCGACGACCAGGACTTTAGAAATTTTGGCCGGGTTGAGGGCATTCATCGTATATTCGACGATATCGTCCGAATACTGGATAATATCGATTTTCTCGCCTTTCAGTTCCCGGATGACCGCGTTAATCCGCGTGCCTTTCATTCCCACGCATGCGCCGACTGGATCCACAGCTTCGTCGCGGCTCATCACCGCCACTTTGGCCCGCTCACCGCCCTCCCGGACGGCCCCCATGATTTGAACCGTGCCGTCGTACACTTCGGGGATTTCCATCTCGAAAAGCCGTACCAACAGGCTGGGGTCGGTCCGGGAAACAATAATCTGTGGTCCTTTGGACAATTTGTGGACTTTAATGATTACGGCACGAACCCGGTCTCCCTGTTTGTATTGTTCAGTCCGCGACTGTTCGCTGAAGGGCAGCAACGCCTCGGTTTTCCCCATGTCGAGAATGAGGTCACGACCTTCGATTCGCCGCACAATCCCATTGACCAACTGTCCTTCCTGGCCGGAAAACTCGTCAAAAACAATTTCACGTTCCGCCTCGCGGACTTTCTGGGTGATCACCTGTTTGGCTGTTTGAGCAGCAATGCGGCCCAGCTCCGCAGTTGGTTTCGGGATTTCCACGTACTCGCCAACCTGGAAGGATTCATCGATGGTTAATGCCTCCTCCAGTGACATTTCGGTCTCAGGATCGGTAACGGTTTCGACGATTCGCTTGACGGCGAAGACGTCGATAGTACCCGTCTCGGGATCGTATCGGGCCTGGAGTTCTTCTGCTGTCTTGAAGTACTTCTTGGCAGCAGCCACCATGGCGTCTTCCAGAGCACGCTGAATGACCTCCGGATCTATTCCCTTTTCTTTGCTGATCTGCTCAATAGTCTGGCTCAGAATGTTCGCCATTCTCGATCGACCTCTCGGCTCTTAGCCTTCTGTAACCCCACCGTTCCCAAACCTGTAAACCAGATTAGCTTTTCTGATTTGCTCAAACGGTATCCGACGCAACTTCCCTTCGCTTTCCAGTTCTACGATTCCTTCATTGATCCCCCGCAGCACTCCACTGAAGTTCTTCTTTCCTTCAATCTTCTCATTCGTGGTCAGGCGAATCTCACGACCCGCAAACCGCGTATAATCCGATTGTTTGAACAGGGGGCGCTCGATGCCCGGCGAGGACACTTCCAGGACATATTGATGCGGAATCATGTCCTCCACATCCAGCAGCACGCCTACGTGACGGCTGACCTGCTGGCAGTCATCGAGCGAAACGCCTCCGGGCCTATCGATATAAATTCGCAGGATAGATCCGGCTCCCCGCGGCAGATATTCGACATGAACCAGTTCATACCCTTCCGCCTCGACCGCCTCCCGAATAAGGCGCTCGACCCGGTCGGCGATACCCATAGACGCATACTCCCAGGGCCCGAGATTTCAAGGCGCCCCACTGCAGAAGCCTTGATCGCCAGAACCTTTTTATATCTTTCCTGAATCAGGAATTTGTAACCCGAAACCCTTGACCCCTAAAACAAAAAAGTGGGCAAAAGCCCACTCTTCGAGTAGACCCAAAATCGCAGATCAGTATACTCGACAAGAGCTTTCAATTCAATAAGTGCACCTCTCCAAAGCCCGATAACTCGGTCCTCAGACGCTCGGCTGGACCGGCGACGACGATGACCAAACGGTTAGTTGAAAAGTGCTCTTTGATTGTGGCTTGAAAGAGCTCGGCGGTCACCCGGTCGAGGCGTACCCCGAAGCTCAATAGATAATTGACGCCGACATTGTAGAGGCTGGTTTCAAGCAACTGACGCAGAAGCGTGTCCGGCTTTTCAAGAGAACCGCGCAATTCCATGAACGCCAGACGCTTAGCCTCTTCAAATCGTTCCTTGTCGAACCGTCCTTCCTGTATTTCCGTCAGGGTCTCGTTAAACTTTCGGAGGTAGCCGCCAATTTGATCCGGTGGGGCTTGCAGGTTGAGTTGAAATGCGCCGGGCATGATCCGGGTTTCCACCGAAGCGGACGCGCGTACTTGTGATACTCCCGCAACTTGATTCGCCCACTCTGGAAGGCTCAGGGTCAAGTATTGCCCCAGGATCAGAAGGGCGTATGAGTTTTTGTCGCCGCGAGTCACGCCAAGTGCGCCCCAACGCGCCACACTTTCTTCCAAAGAACGGTCCAAAAGCACCACCCGGGTTTCGGCCGGCGGCTCTGCTTTCCGAAACGCAAACGGCAAAGGCGAGCCTTTGACCCAACTGCCCCACCGTCGGGTCAGCGAGTTGAAGACCGCCTCATGGCTCCCGGAATGGTAAAAGGCCAGGCGAGCCTGATTGGGCATGAAAATTCGCCGGTACTGAAGCCGGACATCTCCTATCTGAATATTTCGCAAGGTGGTAGGATTACCGCGCACCAGATGCCCGTATGGGTTGCCGTCGAACAGCTCTTCCAGAAAGCGCTCATGCGTCGCGAACTGCGGCTCTCCGGACTTCTTCTCCAGCTCGGCCACGACCTCGTCTCGCACCTTGGCCAGGGTTTCCTCGTCGAATTCCGGTTGAACCAGCATCTGGCCAAGAATATTCAGTGCATCGTTGAGACGACTGACCGGGGCTGTGCCCTGAAACCAGATGCCATCCCAATCGACGCGGTAGTTCAAATCGCTCCCGATCGCCTTTAAGGCAGCGATGAGGGACTGGCCTGACCGATCTTTTCCCGCTTCGACCATCAGCCGAGTGGTCAGGTAGGTGACTCCCCATTTTCCGGCCGGATCGAAGGCTGCCCCGTTCACGACGAGGAGCAGGAAAGGCACCCGGTCCTCGTTGGTCTGGAAAGCGAAAATCTGCATGCCGTTCAGGAGGGATTGACGATGGAAGTCGGGAAGCACGATCGGCCGTCCGGTTTCAGCACAAATGGTTCTTCCAGCTATAATCGAAATCGCCAGAAGGACGACGGCAAATCTAAACGGTAGTCTCCTCATGTTGCGCAGGTAATTGTATAGAAACCTGCGTTAAGCGGGCAACCGAGCCGCCGGCCGACAGGTTAATGTAAGGTCAATGGCATGCACTTTAAACTCGACAACGTCGTTCGTCATAGACTGCCAAACGGACTGACGGTGCTCGTTCGTGAAGATCACTCCAACCCAATAGTTGCCTCCATGATCTGGTACCGGGTCGGCTCCCGCGTGGAAAGACCCGGAAACATCGGGATCTCTCACCTCCTCGAGCACATGATGTTCAAGGGAACGCGAAATTACGCCAAGGGAGAGATCGATTACATCACTACCCGTCACGGTGGAGCCAACAATGCCTTCACCTCACGCGACTTTACGGCCTACTACTTCACGTTCGCTTCGGACCGCTGGTATCCGGCTTTGGAGCTGGAGGCGGACATGATGGAAAACGCGGTCTTCGATCCTGAAGAGTTGGAGCTTGAAAGGCAGGTGGTGTTGGAGGAATTACGGATGGATCTGGACAGTCCCTGGGGCGCTTTAAGACAGGCAGTCGAAGCCGCGTTCTTCCCGAAACACCCCTACGGTTACCCGATCCTGGGGACCTTTGATGATGTCAACGGTTTGACGATCGAACAGCTGACCGAACACTACCGGTCGTTCTACGCCCCGAACAACGCCAGTCTTGTTCTGGTGGGTGACTTCGACTCCGAAGAGACTTTGCGGACAGTTGAACGACTTTTCGGGCATATTTCTCCCCGCCCCATCCCTGAAGAGCCTCCATGGCCGCAGTCCAATCATGAACGGGAACAACGGGTGGAGATTCAGAAAACCAGCCACGTCCCGCGCCTGCTTTGGGCGTTCCCGGCTCCGACCATCCGGGACCGCGACCACTACGCAGTCGAATTCATCGACAATTTACTGTCCCAAGGCAAACTGGCCCGATTGCATCGACGCCTGGTCGAGGAGGAACGGGTGACGTCCGCTGTGATGACGGAGTTCGATGCGACCATTCACCCCTACCTGTTTCTCATTCGCGCCGAGTTACAGCCAGAAGTGGATCCGCATTACGTCGAAGAGTTGCTGGCTTCTGAAATTGAGCGTTTGACGGAGTCGACGCCCACCGACGCAGAAATCAGGCGCGTGCGAAACCAGTGCCTGTCGGAATTCCTGGCCGGCTTCGAGACCCCGCTGGATCAGGCGGTCCAGTTGGGACTGCTCGAGACCCTGATTGGCTTTGAGTATTGGAATTCCTATGTGGAGAATATCAGTTCGCTTACCGGAGACGAGATTCGGGAGGCGGCACGCAAGTACCTGGTCCTTGAAACCAGTACCAAGGGTCTGGTGAACGATAAGACAGGTCGTGGGTAGCCTGGTTTTGGCGGTATAAGGAGCATCCAGTGCCTTTATCATCATTATCATTTAAAGTCGAGTGCGAGCGGCGAGTGCTGCCGAACGGCTTGGTTATCCTCGTATCTGAGAACCACAAGCTTCCACTCGTTTCCCTGCACGGCTACCTTCTTGCGGGCCAGGACCAGAATCCCTTGGATCGGCCCGGACTTGCCGCGCTGACGGTTCGGATGGTCGACGAGGGAACCGAAAAGTACGACTACCTCGAAATTGCGGAAATGGTGGAGGGCGCAGGCGGCAGCCTCAGCATTCTTTCCCACCGCGAAATAAGCGGAGTGACTCTGCAGATGAAGTCCGACGATCTGGGACTCGGTGTCGAAATCTTGGCGGAGATGATTTGCCGCCCCGTTTTCCCGGCAGATCGGCTCGAGCTCGAGAAAGAAACAGTGCTCAACCATCTGCGGGCTGCTCAGGATGACCCGGCAACAGTGGCGGGCGACCGATTTGATGCAATCATCTACTCCGGAACTCCGTTGCAATACCCCGTCCTGGGCCGCGCCGACAGTGTGCAGGGCTTTTCCGCTGCCGATTTGAAGACGTTTCATTCCCTCCGGTACGGTCCGGCCTCCACGATCATTGTCGTGACTGGGGGCGTTTCGACCTGTGAAGTGATTGAGCGGATCCAGGAGCATTTCGGATCGTGGACCAAAAATCAGCCGCCGCGTGCCGTCATCCCTGAAATCAAGAAGCAGGAGCGGCCGATTTCTGAGGTGGTGGAGGTAGACAAGGAACAAGTTCATATCATGCTGGGGCACCTGGGTGTCACACGCACAAATCCCGACTTTCACGCCTTGCAGATTCTCGATGTGATCCTCGGGAGCGGGCCTGGTTTCACCAGTCGAATACCCCGCCGGTTGCGCGATGAACAAGGGTTGGCCTACAGCACCTACAGCAATATCTCGGGATCGAGCGGGCTGTATCCGGGCCGGTTCGCCGCTTATATCTGTACCTCACCGGAAAAGCGGGAAACGGCCATACAAGGCCTGACAAACGAGATTCGTGATTTAGTCGAGCATGGAATCACAGAGGAAGAGCTGGAAACGGCGAAGGACTACTTAACCGGCAGCTTCGTCTTCGATGTGCAGTCGAACTCCCTGGTGGCCCGATTCCTTTTGACGGTGGAACTCTTTAACCTCGGTGCCGATTACCTAGCGCGCTATCCAGAGATGATCCGCAATGTGACACGTGCTGACGTGGCGCGAGTTGCCCGCCTTTATTTCGATACGGTAAACTACACAACCGTTATTGTGGGGCCCACAATAAACGACCAAGAGGGTGAAGGATGAGAGAAGGAGGAACTGCCCCGTTTTTCGGGCCGTTATTAAAGTCTGGTTCCTTCGTCTTGGTGACCCTCCTCGCACTTGTGCTTGCAGGTTGCGGCGGCAGGAGAACACCGCCTGTCGCGGGGCCGCCGCCTGGCCCGTCCACCCCGCCCGCTCCGACGACTCCCTCTACTGCTCCGGCTCCCAGCCTGGAGGTCCGGGTTGAGCCGCAGAACATCAGCGCCGGTGAGTCGGCATTTCTGATCTGGGAGGCCGAGAATGCCGATTCGGTTCTCATCGACCAGGGGATTGGGGAGGTCGAGAAGTCCGGGAGACTGAGAGTCTTTCCGACGGAGACCTCAACTTATCGAATCGTAGCGGCAGGGCCGGGAGGGAACGCTGAAAAGGTGGTTACGCTCGAGGTCGGGCGTGCGCCAGCCGACATACTGGAAGAAGAGCTGGCAGGAAAAACACCCGCCGAGAAGTTTGCTTACCTGGTTAAGCCGGTTTTCTTTGCCTACGATTCTGCCGAACTCAGCGAAGAAGCGAAGCTTACGCTGGATGGTAATATCCGCTGGTTGACGAGCCCCGAAAATCAGAACTGGACCATAGTGATCGAGGGGCACACAGATGAGCGCGGCACAGCGGAGTATAATTTGGCCTTGGGAGACAAGCGGGCACAGGTCGTCCGAGCCTACCTCGCTGCGCATGGCGTCGATCCCAGTCGCCTGATCACAATCTCCTTAGGGGAGGAACGACCCTTTGACCCTCGCCCGGTTGAGGAGGCGTATGCCCTCAACCGACGTGCTCACTTCGTTCTCCTTCAGGAACAGGCTAGACAGCCTTAAGGTGAAACAGGATTCATGTTCGAACAAATCGGAGCAACCGCTAAGCCCGATCGGGCCCTGATGTGGAAAGTCATCCCGGTGGCCGTGGTCGTCTTCGCGGCAATCGTCGGTGTTTTCATCCTCTTTGGGTTCAACAAGCAGGACGAATCCGTCGTTCTTGACGGTGTTTTGCGCGCCGGGGATCCAAACTTCGAGTGGTACAAGAAATACGTATCCATTGAACAGGAGTCCCAAAAGATCCAGCTGGGGAGCAACTACGCCGGCGATAAGATCGTAATGTTCTCGGGGACTATCCACAACGGGGGAGAAAAAACACTGGATGTGGTTGAAGTAAAACTGGTGCTGTTTAATTACGAGGAGCCCGTCTGGGAGACCGTGCGCGTCCCCATTCGACCCGATGGCCGAATCACACCCATTCCTCCGCTTGGTCGCAGGAGCTTCTCGCTATACGTGGAGACACTCCCTGAAGCCTGGAACGCGGGAGAGGCCGAGATGTGGATTCATGGATTCCGGTTTGCGGATTAGTCGTGCCGCTCGCCTCCTCACGAAGGCATCTTTACGACCACTACGGTCATATCGTCCCGCTGGTCGCCCCCCGCTACCCAGCAAGACAGCTGATCGAGGATGAGCGCCTGCAGATCGTCGGCGGTCAGGAAAGTGTTGGCAATGATTAACTCGGCCAGGCGATCCTCACCGTATTGGTCCCCGTTTGGGTTTTCCGCTTCCACGATACCATCGGTGTAGTAGACCACTACGTCCCCGGGGTGGAGCTCGAGCGTCTCCTCGTCATAGACGGGGTCCTCAAAGAGCCCGGCGACCATCCCGCCTTTGGAGAGGTGCCGAATGCTGCGATCAGAGATGATCAACGGGGGATTATGACCGGCATTGCAGTAGGTAACGGTGAGATTTTCGGCATCGAATCGGCTCAGCACCAGGGTCGCGAACTTGTCGGGAGACGTCTGGAAGTAGAGTTGGCGGTTAACCTCACTGACTGACTTCGCCACACTCGCACCCCGGCCGCCGTCCAGTGTCTGATAACTGATGATCGTCCGGATAGAGGACTGGAGACTGGCCATCAGGAGCGCTGCGGAAATGCCTTTCCCGCTGATATCTCCGATCACCACGTCAAAGGCGTTGGCTCCGAGCGGAATGAAGTCGTAGTAGTCACCACTGACCTGCCGCGCAGGCAGACAGGCTGCAGCCAACTGGAAGTTGGGGATGGATGGCAGTTTTTGGGGAAAAAGCTTGGCCTGGACTTCGCGCGCGATTTCGATTTCCTTTTCGAGCCGTTGTTTCTCCGAAACCTCCCTCATGAGGCTCAGAATGCTCTCCGACATCTTGTTGAAAGACGCGGCTGTGGCTTCAAGTTGATCCCGGTTCTGAGTCGCGATGCGGTACTGGAAGTTCCCCTGCTGGATGGCCGAGGTAGCCTCATCCAGGCTATGAATGGTCCTCGTTATAGACCGGGCGATGGCAACAGCGATGACGAGTGATATCACCTCCACCAGGACGAAAAGGCCTCCCAGAAACATGAAGACGCCGTACAGATAAGCTCCCAGTGTCTGCGTTTCCGTGAAGTAGTGATCGTAGACCGTTCTGAGCGGTACTCTTAACGCGGTTGCGTGGTGGTGTGAGAGCGTTACGACACCGGTTTCCCAGTCCGTCGGCACAATGAAGCTGATGTAGTTGATCTGCCCGCCAGATGCGAAATCGGATAAAGAAACGTCAATGTTGGCGTCATTCAGAGGAACAGGAAGCGACATCTGCAACTGGGTCTCGTCCCGAATTCGGCTGATGAGGTCCTGGCTGAAGGGCGCCTCGAGGCAACTGTAATAAACCGTGTTGCCGGTTTGCACCGGCTCAATGCTTCTGAAATAGAGCTGACCCCCGTCATAAACCAGTCCGCTGAAGCCCTTGCGCGTCCATGCCGGAATAGATCTCTTTACTTCCGATACCTGAATATCGGGTATCGCCGCCAGAATCCTGATTGAATCGGCCGAACCCGGTTGCACAACCTTCCATGAGACCTTTCCCAGTTGCTCGGTGATTTGCCGAACTGTGTTTTGGGCTTCCTCCTTGAAGATTTGTCCGGCTTCAGCGGCTCCCCGTCCTTCTGCTTTCTGGTGATATCCAAGAGCAATCTGCTGGTTTGCTTCCCGCAAAATCTCTGAAACCTCCTGCAGTTCGCCATCCAGGTACAGGGCGGCCAACTGTCCAAGAACCAGCCGCATCGTCAGCCACAAGAGAAGCCCCAGTATGATTAACGGGATGATGCCGACAAAAGCATAGGAAACAATGATCTTGTTGCGGACTTTCCAGAACCATCGTTTCTGTATGCTCCTGATTAGTTTTAGGAGGTAGTACAGAAGCGCGATGATCAGCCCGAGAGTCCCGAGCCCCTCGAGGATGGCGAAAATGCTGTTAGGGGAGACATAAGAAATTGCTTTCCCGACCACGTACAGGATCACCGATGTGGTCGTCAGTTTTGCCATCCGGGTCTTCATGAACCGACCCCCAATCAGGAGAAACCCTTATTATAATTGCTCAGTGGGGCGTGTGCTTCTGATTTTCATCGATGGGCTCGGGTTAGGCAACTTCGACCCGGCTTGCAATCCGCTCGCCCGGTTTTTTCCTCGCGTTCTTGCTTGCTTTTCTGACCGAGCGGGGCCGCTCCCGCGCCAGGGACTGTCCTGTTCCATTGATGCGCGTCTGGATGTTCCTGGACTACCGCAAAGCGCCACCGGGCAGGCGACCCTGTTTACCGGGGTTAATGCGGCCCAATTAATCGGCCAGCACCTTTCAGGATTTCCTAACCAGAAGTTGAGAGACCTTCTCAGCCGGAAATCCCTCGTCACGCGCTTATGTGCCGGCGGCTACTCAGTGAACTTCGCCAACACCTACACCCCGGCGTTTGTGCATAATCGTCCTCGCTGGGTCTCCGCAACAACGGTCATGTGCGAGAGTGCCGGGCTTCGACTCAATACGTTGACCGACCTGCGGGCAGGGCGTTCCCTTTTCATGGATTTTACCAACCGCCTGCTGGCACGCGCCGGGCACGATGTTCCGATCTGGTCCGAGAAAGAGGCGGCCGGCGTGCTCATCGGCCTGGCCGCCCAGTATGATTTCTGTTTTTATGAATATTTCTTGTCTGACCTGGCAGGGCATCGCGGCACGCCCGAGCGAAACGCGCAGCTGCTTCGCAGCCTCGATGAATTCCTTTTCCACGTGGTGTGCGGCATGGACGTTGACGAGTCTTCGCTTGTCATTACCAGTGACCATGGGAATGTCGAGAATTCCTGCGTCCCCGGGCACACGATGAACCCCGTTCCCGGTCTTTTCTGGGGGCCCATACGATCACGGATCGAGGGAATCAGGCAACTTGACCTGACCTCCATCACTCCCCTGATCGAAGCAGTCGTCCGAGGCGTCCCCAAGTCTCTTATTAATCCGAAGTCTGATGGTGATGGCTCTTGAACGGCTGTTTAAACTAATGTTCGGGGGGCGATTTCGTGTTCCAGAGTCCGACCTCGACGGAAGTTCGCTGGCAACCCCGGCCTGTGCTATGCTGAAGAAATTCTTAACGGTGATGAGAGGTTGAATTGTGACTTTCGGAGCGACCTTCAGTCCGTTTAACATCACCCAGCAACCTTAAATGAAAAAACACATCAAAAGTGATGTGTGCGCGTTGAATGGATAAATGACTTGTGGTAATTTCGCTCCATTTTTGGGAGGTCTGAAAGCAGTCCGGCAGTAGGCGCCACAATCAAGGAGGTCATTAAAGTGACGATCGTAAGATCTCTTCTCAAGAACGTTTGTTTACTATTACTACTGGTTGCCGTGCCGGCTGTTGCCCAAGGCCAGGATCCGGCCCAGGATTCTCAGCAGGCCACTTCAGAGCAACAACAGCCACAGGGTCAACAGAGTGAGGGTGAACAATCTCAGGATCAGGATGTGCGGTATACCGCAGAGGAGTATGCCGCTTACCAAAAGGCCACGGAGGAACCAGATCCTGCCAAGAGGGAAGACGCGATCATCGCCTTCGTGAAAGCTAATCCGAACTCTTCGCTGGTTCAGTATGCTGTGACGAGTTATCTGAATCTGCTGCTTGAATACCAGAAGGCCAGTGAGTGGCAGAAACTGATCGCCGCCGGGGAGAAGTTGCTGGCCATCAAGCCGGACGATGTGCAGGCCATGTACCTGACCGGTGCGGCTTGTTTCTACACTCAGCAGAACCAGAAAGCCGCGACCTACCTTGAGAAGGTTTACGAGCAGCAGCCGGAACCGCAAATCGCGTTCATGCTTGCCTCAATTTATGGGAGCCCAGGCACGAACGACGACGATAAACTCGTAAAATACGGAGAAATCGCTTGCTCCAAATTCGAGCCCAAAGATTGCTATCAAATCCTGACTGGGTTGATGCGGGTGGCTCTCGTGAAGAAGCAGTGGGACAAGGCCGCAGAGTATGCCAAGCAAACCCTGCAGGGCTTTCAGTCGGTTCAAAAGCCTGCGGCTGTGAGCCAGGCCGAATGGGACGAGTACGTAGCGCGCGAGCGAGCCATCGCCTACTCGGCGTTGGGTCGTCAGGCTTTCGAGACTCAAAACATGAAAGCCGCAATCAGCAACTATAAGCAAAGCCTGAAGACCTTCAAGAAAAACCCCAATCTGAACGCCGAGGCTTACTACCATATCGGTTTGGCCATGTGGACACTGGATCCGGCCTCGGTTACGGAAGGTGCGATGGTTGCATTTGCCAAGGGAGCGCAAGAGAAGGGTGCGCCTCATCAGAAGCCCTGCCAGGAGCAGCTTGAACACCTTTACAAACAGTTGCATAACGGTTCTCTGGCCGGACTTGACGAGTTCGTCGAGGAGGCGCTCACGAAACAGCTGCCGAGCGACTGACAGACGTCTGATTGAGATGGCGCCATCCGCGGATAGTCGACCCGCGGATGGCGCGGATTATACGGATGACGCGGATGTCTTGATCCTTCCTTCCGCACAAAGTAAACTCCGCAATTCTTGAATCCTTTACTGAAAGATCTAAACGAACAACAGCGCGTGGCCGTTACCTGCACAGACGGCCCCCTTTTGATCCTGGCCGGAGCGGGTAGCGGCAAGACGCGTACGATTACCTACAAAATCGCTTACTTGATAAGCGAAGGACTGTGTCATCCCGACCAGATTCTGGCGGTCACGTTCACGAACAAGGCGGCAGAAGAGATGAGGGGCCGGGTCGACCGGCTTCTTGAATCCACGGGATCTGCGCCGTTAGTCTCGACGTTTCATTCATTTTCAGTTCGCGTTTTGCGCCGGAACGCGGCTCTGCTGGGTTACGCCAACGATTTCGCGATTTGCGATGAAGATGATCAAAAAGCCCTGCTCAAGCAGGTCTATGAGGAGTTGAAGCTACAGGAGAATTTCGTCCCGATCAAACGGGCGCGGGCAGTCATCAGCCGGGCCAAGAACCAGGGTCGTGGCCCGGAGGATTACCTTCAGACCTCCCTTGACCCGGCTGCGCCGACCATCTTCAGCATCTTTCAGCTGTATCAGCGCCGACTGAAAGAAGCCAACGGGATGGATTTCGACGATCTTATCCTGCACACCGTCCAGCTTTTTAGCGAACACCCCGAGGTACGCGAAAAGTATTCTTCCCGATTCAAATACTTACTGATAGACGAGTATCAGGATACCAACCTCCCGCAGTTCGAGATGGTCAAACACCTGGCTTCTGTCCATGGAAACATCACCGCCGTGGGAGATGAAGACCAGTCAATCTATCGGTTCCGAGGCGCCGATATCAACAACATCCTCAGGTTCGAACGGGACTTTCCCGGCGCGGTGGTCGTGAAGCTCGAGCAGAACTATCGATCCACGCAAACAATTCTCGATGCCGCCACGAGTGTTGTCTCTAACAACGTGAACAGAAAAGGCAAGACGCTTTGGACCGCTGTACCTGGAGGAGATCCGATTGACGTTTTCCCCGCGGACGGTGCCCAGGAAGAAGCAGACTTCGTCGCGCGAGAGATCTATTACCACCTGAGACGCGCCGAAAACCGCATTGCCGTCCTCTATCGGACGAATTTCCTTTCACGTCAGATCGAGGATGCTCTTCGTCGCCTTCAAATACCTTATCGGCTTGTGGGTGGAGTCAGTTTCTATAGCCGCAAAGAGGTCAAAGACGCGCTCGCATACCTGCGAACCGTCCGAAACCCGGATGACGATATTTCCCTCAGTCGGGTTATTAACGAGCCACCGCGAGGGATCGGAAAGACAACACTCGATCGACTCCGTGAGGAAGCCAGAACAAAGCGCCTGACGCTGTGGCAGGCCATTAAGGAGTGCCTGGCGTCGCAGTCTCTGCCGGGCCGGGCTCATGTGGCGCTTCAAAACTTCGTGACTATTATCGAAGCATCGCGGGCTCTTCTGCAGAAGCCCCTCGATCGTGCTCTCACAGATTTGCTTGAGGTAAGCGGGTATATACCAGCCCTTAAGAAACAGGAAACCGAGGAGGCCAACGAGCGGTTGCTTAACCTGGCGGAATTGGCCACGGCAGCTGGCGAGTACGTTCAGAAAGGCCTCGGGTTAACTGATTTTCTCGACAACGCCGCTCTCTATTCGGAAACCGACGAGTATGACGAGAAGGCTGCGGTCATCTTGATGACGCTTCACAACGCCAAGGGCTTGGAGTTTCCGATTGTTTTCATTATCGGCTGTGAAGAAGGGCTGCTACCACACAGCCTGAGTGTCGAGAAGGAAGACATAGAGGAGGAACGGCGACTTTTCTATGTGGGGCTGACTCGGGCTGAGAAGAAGGTCTATTTGACTTTTTCTAAGCGTAAGCGGTTTAACCGCGGAGAAGTGAGTGAAAACAGCAAGCCGAGCCAGTTCTTGTCTGAAATTCCCGAACATCTCCTTCGTGACCTGTCCTCCCCAATATCACCAGGCGTTCGCAGCCGGTTTTCAGCGACCGGGCCGTCGAGGACCTACAACACGCCTGACAGCGTGAGACGCTTTCTGGAGCAGAAGAAGCAGCAGACAGGCGGTTTCAAGAAAGGAGATCTCGTCCACCATCAGGACTTTGGCCGAGGCCGGGTCTTGGACGTGCAGCCGTCCGGGGATGATTTCAAAATCACCGTGCAGTTTCCTGATATCGGAATAAAGAAATTGCTGCAGAGATATGCAAAGTTGAAGCTGGTCTAGCGAGGCGACGGAACGATCCGTCAGGAGACACCAGCTTGGCGGCTTACCGGGGGAGGAGGTGAGAAACAATTCATTCCACTCTTCTCTGACATCTGACGGTCGCTTTCATGTGGGCAAGAATCGAACATGCGCTCAAATCTGTTCCGGACCAAAAATCTTCAAGAAATATTACGAAGCGCAGAACAAGAAGACACGCGTTTGAAAAGGGTCCTTGGCCCGGTTCAGCTGACGATGCTTGGCGTCGGTGCGATCGTTGGCGCGGGCATCTTCGCGTTGGTCGGGACCGCTGCGGCCGGGAGCGGCGATCGCCTCGGCTCGGGGCCCGCCATCATGCTCGCGTTTGTGCTCACAGCGTTTGCTTGCGCTCTTTCGGCCCTCTCCTACGCTGAGTTCGCCTCGGTGGTCCCAATCTCCGGCAGCGCCTACACCTACAGCTACTTCACCCTCGGAGAGCTGATTGCCTGGATCATCGGCTGGGACCTGATTTTGGAGTATGCCGTGGGAAACATCGCCGTTGCTATTTCCTGGTCGGGTTACATGAGCCAACTGCTCAGGGGGCTGGGCCTGGAGCTACCCTGGTGGCTCACTTCGACCTATAACAGTCCAAGCATCACCCCCGAGATCCTGGCCTCCGCACCGAAGATCCTGGGATTCCCCCTTATTGTCAACCTGCCGGCCGTATTCATCGTTGCCCTGATAACTGCCGTCCTGGTTGTCGGGATCAAGGAAAGCTCGCATTTCAATACGGTGATGGTCATTATCAAGCTGCTCGTTTTACTCTTTTTTATCGGCGTCGGCATGTTTTATGTAAAGCCGTCCAACTGGGTGCCTTTTGCCCCTCATGGATGGGGTCCGATTATGACCAGTGCGGCAATTATCTTCTTCGCCTACATCGGATTTGACGCCATCTCCACCGCCGCCGAGGAAACAAAAGATCCACAGCGCAGCCTGCCTATTGCGATGATTTCCTCGCTGGTTGTGTGCACCATCCTCTACGTGGCTGTCGCGGCTGTCCTGACCGGGATAATTCCCTGGCATCAGTTGAATGTGAGTGAGCCGCTGTCACTGGCTTTCAGCTACCTGAACCTGGATTGGGCCGCCGGCATTGTGGCGTTTGGCGCGGTCGTGGCGACGACCGCGGTGCTTTTGGTTTTTCAGATGGGTCAGCCGCGTATCTTCTTTGCGATGTCACGCGATGGCCTCCTTCCCCCCGTTTTTGCCCGGGTTCATCCCAGATTCCGCACGCCACACGTCACGACCATCCTGACTGGGGCATTTGTGGCTTTCTTTGCTGCTTTTATGGACATCGGGGAGGCGGCTAACTTGAGCAGTATCGGAACGCTTTTCGCGTTTGTCCTGGTGAGCGGTGGAGTTGTCGTGCTACGCCATCGGAGTCCACTTCTACACCGGCCTTTCCGGACCCCTTTTGTCCCGGTCGTTCCAATCCTGGCAATGCTGACCTGCGGCTACCTCATGGTTTCGTTGCCGTGGACGACATGGGTCCGGTTTGTTGTGTGGTTGGTCATCGGTCTTACGATTTACTTCCTCTATAGCCGGAAGCATTCGAAACTGAAGAGCTAGAGGCAGGTTCTGAACGGTTGATTTATGCGCTCTGATAGAAGTGCGTCCCTATGGCTCCTGTTGATTACCTTTCTTTGGGGAGCGTCCTTCGTGGTTGTGAAGGGTGCCCTGGAAACGGCTGGACCTTACTGGTTTCTGTTGCTTCGTTTCGCGGTCGCGGCCCTGGCTGCCTCACTCTTTTTCCGGGGAGTCTTTCAAAGCGTCAATCGACAGGCGATCTTCTATGGAGCGATTCTTGCCGCGGTTCTCTACCTGGGGTTTCTTCTTCAGACTCTCGGTCTCCAGTTCACCACCCCGTCGAAGTCAGCCTTCGTAACGGGGGTCAGTGTCGTTCTCGTTCCTGTTCTCGGGCGGCTGTTCTTTGGCACACGGGTATCCGCGGAAGTGATTTCGGGTGTCGGATGCGCGCTTCTCGGTTTATATCTCCTGATC
>DAOTAI010000528.1:0-3277 GCA_035593865.1 Acidobacteriota bacterium | reverse complement strand
ATCCGTGCTATCCGCGGGAATGGAGGCCCGCGGATAGCACGGATTGCGCCGAGGACACGGATGACAGCCGGGCGCTAATACTGAGATTCCTCGGCAGGAATACTGGTAAGCTGAAAGCCTCCCTCTGTGCCCTCGAATCTCAAGATCACAGCGTAGAACGGTTCGGTTGACTCCACCAACACGTAACCCATTGTAGTATCCGACCCGTTGGAGCTGAAAATTTCGTTTACGAAGCGAGCGCCCGTAAGATCTGTCTCTACACTCGCTACCTGAAGCCCATTCGCGTCGATCAGCTTCGCGATAAAGGGGGTAGAGGAGTTGGGACCCTCGGGTCGCCGAATCGCTATGCCAGTGTTAACGGGTCCCGACCTCTGAAAGGGGAAAACAATCTTCCTGACGGGTCTTGCAGGCGGAACACCGGTTGAATCGATGAGAATCCCGTCAGCGCAGTAATTGTAAAAGAAGGATACGGCGAAGGCGTCTAAACTACTTCCCGTCTCGCTGGTGATTTCGAGCCAACCGACCTTTGTCTCAGCTTCGCTTGTCAAAACGATTTGTCGTGTCTGGTGGGGAGTCAAGTGAATATCGAAAGTGTCGTAGCCCAGACGGATTTGATCGTTTACGTTCCATGGCGTCGAGGACCAATTGTTGCCCTTTAACTTACCCGTGCCCGTCCAAGAGAGATCAGACAGGTTGCTGACGAGTAGCACTACACTAAACCCTCCTCCCACTGCCATCTGAGGGTAAACGATCGTCTTGACTTCTGGCTCGATGATCCAATTGAAGGAAACGGACGTTTCTGCCTCATTGTCAGTCACTGTTAATTCGACCGTGAATCTGCCGACTGAACTCTCATCCAAGACCCCGGTAATGATGCCCGAGTTTGAATTCAAAGAAATTCCCGTGGGAAGTCCAATTGCCGCAAATTGCAGTGGGTCGCCGTCAGGATCGCTCGCCTGTATTCGCAGTTCGATCGCGTCCCCGGAGCGGTTTCTTTGTTCTCCGGGGTTACTCACTTGCGGAGCCCGGTTCACATTATTAACCGTCCAAGGAAAGGTGGTCTCGGCCGACGCGGAGCCATCGGAAACTTTCGCCTTTACTGTGTAAGACCCGGCAGAAGTGTAACTCAAGGTGCCGGAAATCAATCCGGAACTAGAGTTGACGGAAAGGCCTTTGGGTAACCCCGAGACACTGAAGCTTAGTGGGTCACCATCTGGGTCACTGGCGAGCAGTTTCAAGTTGACTGAACTGCCCTCATCACTGATTTGCGGACCTGGGTTAGTAATCTCCGGCTTTAAATTTGTGGATGTTGCCGTCACCGTTAGAATCGTTGGGGCATTGATGGACTGAAGACATGCCGCTTCGCAAAAAGGAAACTGAGCATTCCCGGCGTTATCAGAAAACATAACTAGGCTAAGACGCCACTGCCCAGTTTCGGCATACCTCTTGATGGTCAGCTTGACCCGCCAAATACCGTCAAGATCGGTCCCAGATATGAGACTTCCGAAACCGGACGTTTCTTGTTTCCCGCTGGGGCTGGCGAAAATGACTCCCACGCCTTGGACTCCGCTCAGGTCGTCCTTGAGCCGGACGTCGACATTTACGGTTTGGTCGGAGGTAGCAATATTGACTGTGGTCGGCGAAAAAGTCAGCGATACAATGGTTGGTGGTTGAGTGTCTTGTGCATAGGCATAAACAGTCCACAACAACGTGATGAAGAAAAAGGACGAAACTCGATACGCGCGCTGATTCGACATAAATAGTCCCTCCCCCTTCGTCAATCCGTCTGCGGGATCCAACCGGTCAGAGAAAAAAGCGAGCCAAGTATAGCAGGGCCTACTGACAGTCCGGAGATCCGAATGGAATGACACTTCCGTCCGCACCCTCCGTTTCGTCCCTCCCGTGGGGCGTTTACAAGGGCGTTTACCCAGCCTGCGTGATAGAGCCTCGCCGGTTGAGGTCCTGCAGCCCGCTCTGTAGAATCGGGCCTCTATGCCTCGCCATCGCAGATTACACAGGAACTTTATCCGGCTTCGTAGCCGGTCCGGAATGAAGGGGTCGGAACGCCGGCCTCAAGCAAGCCCCAGCGATGAGAGAGGGTGATAAGAAACCTGGTAGGAGCAGGGCAGTGACCGACGAATGTATGCAAAAGGAGGACGCAACTACTTCGGCAACGGCTCGCCCTTGGCCCCGAGCTGACAGACCGGGCAGCATAGGATGTGGGCGTCACAACTGTTGCTGGCATATTTCTCCCGACATCTCCCGCACTGCATCACCCAGATTTTTGCCAAAGGATGGGGTGTACTTGGGACCCCTGTAATCTCTTGCAGTTCCTGATAGTTCTTGTTCTTTTCGCCGATCTTCAAGCTGGTCTCCCCGCCTGCATGCCCGCAGATAATCACCCTGGGGCGGCCGGCACCAAGGTGGAAATGAGGGCGAACCGAGTTTCTCCCCGTCGGGAAGGGTGAATCGCGAGGGCGGGAAGGCCAATCGAGTTGCAGCCGAGGAGGAGCGGCTGTATACTTCAGTTTTCAGCAACAGGAAGGAGGGTACTCAAATGACCAAACTTTTGAGGTCAGCTACCCGCTCCGCTTTTCCCCGGCTTAATTCGGTGGCGTAGGTGCAGAGAGGCTCAAGTCTCTGCGGGTTGGATACACTTCAACCAGCGGGTTACGTCGTCCTTCTCATAGACACTCCGCTTGGGCCCCGTTTTTTGAACCGCGGTTACCAACTCTCCTTTCCCGTTTGTCGCCTGGATAGCCATCACCGGCTCCCTTCACCACGTCCAATAGCGCGGAGTGCCGGTCACGGGTAGACCCGTGCATACGTGAGGAGCACGAGATGAGCCCGGACAGGCGGCTGCTATTCCTCCGTCGCTCAGGAGCTTACCTGCTGTCAACAATGACGCGAGATGTTTGGCCTAGCGAAGCGCCGGTAACGACTCCCAAGTGCTGCGATAATCTCCTCTAGCGTAATCACTTCTTGGTTATAGTCCCGAAGATCAATTTGCAGCCACATGTCGTTGGTCTCTGAAGTAGCCAAAAAACTCCATTTCTGGCATCCCTCGATGTGGTGGTCTCGCGATTGGTCATCGATTCGGAACCTGCGCTGGCCTGGCTTCTTGGCCTGCTGAATCTTCGAGCACCCAGGGTTGTGGTGAACGCAAACACGAGAACGCGGGTAGTTTAGGTACACGGCTATCATCATGCTTACCTCGTTGACCCGGGCAAAAGGATACACCTTATGCGGACAGTAGCCAATAGGGGCAAAAACTCCG
>DAOTAI010000527.1:0-3280 GCA_035593865.1 Acidobacteriota bacterium | reverse complement strand
CCCTTCAGATCGAGGACTACGCCCATTTGGAGGTGAGCCGGGAACGAATCGGGTGACTTTGCGAGTACCTGACGATACAGGGCGAGGGCCTCGTCCTGCTGACCATCTCTAACTTTCTGCTGTCCTTGCCTGATCAAATCGGTTCCCGAGTCCGAGCCGGGGGCAGCCGGGCTGTAGGACGGCTGCGCAAGTGCGATAGCCAGGCAACAAAAAAGGGTTCCGAGGAAAATTGGAGCTTTTAAACGTGGGTTCATATTGCGATTATGGCACAGGCGGAACGGTTGTTGGATCGCTGCCCTACTGCCAGCCAAGCTATAGGTGCCGGTTAAGAGACACCGCCCTTTCCGACCCTCTTTTCGACCCCTTTTCGCCCTTGCATTCGATCGGCCGGCAAAACATTTCTGTCGCTATAAGTTCTTTTACAACTGCATTTTGTAGTCGAAATTCTTAGCCAGCGTCCCCATCTTTCTCCGCCCTCGGGTCCGAAATTCTTAGCCAGCGTCTCCATCTTTTGCCGCCCTCGGGTCGACCTCGACCCTTCTCTTTCCATCTTGAGCGTGCCATATTGTTCCTAACACCGATCTGAGGAACCCGGGCACTTCAGTCCTGAGATCCAGGCCCCGCCAACGTTGAATCAACCACGCCCGTCTTGTCGAAAGCGGAGCACTAGCGAAGAGGAAACGACCCAATTGTAGGGTTCCAAAGGTCCTGACCACCAAAGGAGGTTCCCATGTACTTTCACAGGATTCTTGCGGTAGGTGTCGTGTGTGCCTGCCTCTCGCCGCTCACTCTTGTGCGGGCTCAACAGAACGAAGTGTGTATTCCGCAGTTTGTTGTCGGCACGTCCGAAGGCTTCCGTTGGGAGACGACGCTCATGTTCTTCAATCAACAGTCGGCCGACGTGAATTCCCAATGGAGCTTGTTTAATGCCGCGGGCCAGCCGATCGGCGCCACTTTCCGCGAACAACTGGGGCAGGGAGACCCCACCACTATTGACGCAACCGGCCAGTTCACCCCCTCACCGATAGCCTCCGGGAGAGCCAGAAGTTTTCGCTTCTCCAGCGAAGAAGCTCTGCAGATCGGTTTTCTTCTCATCACCTCTGATGCGGAGATGACCACGCATGCCCGTCTGCACCTCTTTGACGATCAGGGCAACCTCATCAGTGAAACGGCTGTCATCCCGGGTCCCAGCTTCACGGCAGGCGCTTTCTTCGTCGATGCAACTGATGAGCAACTGACCGGTCTTGCACTCACTAACACGTCCCCCACCACACCCACAAATTGCACTCTGAAACTTTTCAGTGAGGCTTCGAACGACCAGATCGGCGATGACGTGACAATCACGATTGCCCCTCGAAACCAGAATTCACAGCTTGTCCAAGAGATATTTGGCGAGAGTTTCCTTGAGAACGAAGCGGGCTTTGTGCTGATCAATTGCGATCAACCAGTCTGTGCTCTAGCCATGCAGGTTCGAGGAGTAACCGCTACTCAGATCCCGGTTGCCAACGCGCCAGCCCCAGCACCCGCCCCCCCGGCAACGCCCTAGAGCGCTGCTCACGGCGCGCGCGAAGGATATGTTCGACCAATAGCCCTAAGGTGACAACCTGGGGGCCACCACATACAGCATTTGCGGAGCCGCGTCGAGTGCGGCCGATCGTACTTGCCGCGCTCCGCAAAAAAGTGTTTGGTACGGCCCCGTGATGAAGCTTGCCCCGGCACCTCCCTCTTGGACTTTGCCTGAATTGGCACCTCGCGGTATTATCTTTTCTTCGCACTTTCGGGAGAGGTGACACCGTGCCTGCAAACGATACCAAAGTAGTGTGGGATAGACTCCGCAGAGAGGTCGTCGCGATGGCTGCATCCGAACCGATGCTGGCCAGTTATCTGCACGCCAGCGTTCTCAATCACCGGACTCTTGAAGACTCGCTCTCTTATCTCTTAGCCGGACGGCTGGCCTCGGCTTACTTCTCTGCCATGTCCTTCCGAGAAATCATCGACGATGCCTTCTGTGCATCCGCCGAGATTCAGGAAGCGATTCGTTGTGACCTGACGGCCATTGTGGACCGGGATCCGGCTGCGAGAGGCGTCGCACAGCCGTTCCTTCACTACAAAGGTTTTCATGCCTTGCAGGCCTATCGAGTAGCCCATTGGCTTTGGCAGCATGAACGCCACGCCCTCGCGTTCTTTTGCCAGAATCGGATTTCCGAAGTCTTCGGCATCGACATCCACCCCGCCGCACGAATAGGCAAAGGGATCCTGATCGACCACGGAACCGGCGTCGTCATTGGAGAAACGGCCGTGGTCGGCGACAACGTTTCAATGCTGCACGAAGTAACCCTCGGCGGAACTGGGAAGGAGACAGGCGACCGTCACCCCAAAGTCGGCCATGGCGTACTGCTTGGAGCTGGCGCTAAAGTCCTCGGTAACGTCCGGATTGGAGATGGTGCAAAAATCGGTGCAGGCAGCGTAGTGCTCAATGATGTTCCCCCGCACACCACTGTGGCGGGAGTTCCGGCAAAGATCGTGGGCCGACCTCGAACAGAAGCGCCGGCGTTGTCGATGGATCAACACATCGAATCTTCGATCAACGGAACGTAGGACGCACGATTAAGCCGGGCGCTCGATCGGGCTTGTTGCCAGTTGACGCAACGTTAGGTAGCATCGGTCGGCGAACAGGAAGTTCCGCGAACAGGCTGTTTTTACGGGTACCGAGCTGTTGCGCTGAACCGATACCGTTCTGTGCACGGTGAATGACCACTCGACGACGGGAGCCAGCCATGAACATGAATCGACGCGCCCTGATTTCAACATTGCTGTCCGCCGGAATCCCGATCAAAAGTCTTTTGAACGGCAGGGACGCGGCCAGCCGGCCGAACATCCTTTTCATCATGGCGGATGATCACGCCGCTCATGCGATCAGCAGTTACGGAAGTAAAGTCAACTCCACTCCGAATATAGATCGAATCGCCACGGAAGGAATTCGTTTCGACCGCTGCTATGCCACCAATTCGATCTGCACTCCCAGCAGGGCAAGTATTCTCACCGGGAAATACAGCCACAAGAACGGAGTACCGGTCTTCAACCGGTTCGACGGGCAACAACAGACGGTTCAAAAACTGCTCAAGGACTCGGGTTACTACACGGCGGTCATCGGGAAATGGCACCTGGGCAGCGATCCGACCGGCTTCGACTACTGGAACGTGCTTCCCGGGCAAGGTCGTTACATCGATCCTGTTTTCTACGACGAGAAGGGCTCGCAGGTCTATCCGGGTTATGTCAC
>DAOTAI010000526.1:0-3281 GCA_035593865.1 Acidobacteriota bacterium | reverse complement strand
AATGGAGAAAGGTCGTGGAGATGTCGGGAGGCAGTCCCGCCGCCCAACGGAATCTTGCCCTGTCGCTGTTCCTGGCTAAAGATCATCAGGCGGCCAAGGTGCTGGTTGACAGGTTCCTGAAGCAAGAGCCGCAGTCGTCCCAGTGGAATTACCTGGCAGGCGAAATCTTTCTGGCGCGCGAGCAGGCACGCGAAGCGCTGCCGTTTCTTCAACGCGCCGTCAAGAACGAACCCGATTTCCTTCCCGCTCAAGCCTCGCTGGCCAGGGCCTATATGGCGCTCGAACGGCCGGCTGATGCCATTCCGCATTTGGAGCGCGCAATAGCAAACGACAGCGATGGTAGTTTGCACTATCAGCTCGGCAGGGCTTACCAGAGGACCGGGAATCTCGAACGCGCCCGGACGGCGCTCCAGAAGTACCAGGAAATTCAGAGAAAGAACCGCGAGGAGACGGCGCGCCTCGAGCAGGAAGCCGAGATCCGCGCGCCGGAGTAATAGGTAGGGCCACTTATTGTGGTCGGACTCTCCAGTGTCCGACACCGGGCTTTCAGAGTAGGATCGATTGTGCCGCCATCCTCCTTCTCCCGTGCCGGACTCTGGACAGTCCGGCCACAATAAAAGACGCGGCACAGTACACAACCCCCTTTCGGGGGTCCCCACCCACCTTTCACCGGCCCGACGACGGTTCCACAACCTCAAGCACCTGGTTTACAGCGACGTCGTTAAGCGTCTGGCGGGTGCCGCTTGGCCAGAGAATTTCGATCTTTTCGACCCGGTTCACATCGCCAAGACCGAAATGGACACCGCTGTGGGAGGAGGAGGCGTACCCGACGGCGGTCGTCATCATATTGTATTGCCGACCGATCCTGACCTGGGCACCGATTCCGTCACGGTTGCTCTTGGTCCCTACAAGACGCAGGATGATCCAGTTGTTACCATTGGCCCCGGTGTTCTCCCATAATTCGGTCTTATCCTCGATCGACGTCACTACGACATCCATTCGACCGTCCAGGTTGAAATCGCCGAATCCTATGCCGCGATGAGCGCGCGGTTTCTGGAAACCGGGCCCGAGCGCCTCAGAGACATCCTGGAAGGTGCCGTTTTTCGAATTGAGAAAGAGACTGTTGCGCTGTTTGTATTCGCGCGCCTCGAACAGTTCAATTCGATCATTGACGTGCGAATTGGCGGTAAACAGATCTTTCCAGCCGTCGTTGTTGAAATCGAACAACCCGTTTCCCCAGGCGCTGAAACGGATTGAGAGCGCGCCTATTTGCGTCGCCTGGGTCTTGTCTTCGAACCAGCCCTGGCCACTGTTACGAAACACCGGGAAAGTCTCGCCGGCAAGGGCCGTTACCACCAGGTCGGGGAGGGCATCGTTGTCATAGTCTCGAAAATCGACGCCCATGCTGGCGATCGGCTTTCCGTGCTCACGCAGAGCGGATCCTGACAGCAGGCCCACCTCTTCAAAGGTTCCGTCGCCCCGATTTCGGAAGAGGAAATTGGGGTGATTATCGTTGGTGACAAAAACATCCAGGTAGCCGTCACGGTCGTAATCCTCAAAGGCGACAGACATACCCCGGCCCGCATGTTCTCCGATCCCCGACACTTCGGTGACGTCTTCGAAGGTTCCGTCGCCCCGATTCTTGTAGAGCTGGTTCTTTACACCCTTGTAATACTTCGGATGGCAGTAGACGCGGATGTTTCTGGCTCGATCGCCGCAGAACGGCTCCGTCTCGGGATCCCATTCCACGTAATTCGCCACGAACAGATCGAGAAAGCCGTCGCGGTCATAATCAAACCAACCGGCGGCTACAGACCAAAGGTCGCTCTTGATCCCGGCCTGCTCCGTGACTTCCTCGAAGTGCCCCTTTCCTGTATTCCGGTAAAGCAGGTTCCGAAAGACGCCGGCCACAAACAGATCAATGTCGCCGTCGTTGTCGTAATCGGCGGCCGCCACCCCCATCGAATAGCCCTCTCCGCGCAGTCCGGCTTCGGTCGTGACATCCTTGAATTTCATGTCACCCTGGTTACGGTAAAGCCGGTTGAAGTACTTTGGTTCTTCTTTCTTGAGCGAAGGAATGACAGCGCCATTAGCAAAGAAGACATCGAGCAGTCCGTCGTTGTCGTAATCAAAGACGGCTATACCACCTGTCATGGGCTCAATCATGTACTTTCTGGGGGAGCAGAAATTCTCGAGCACGAAGTCAAGACCAGCTTTGTCTGCAACATCTCGAAAACCTAAAGAAGAGGAAGTCGGCGAGGAAGCGGGAAGGGAAGAGGCGAATAGGGCTAGTAATGCCAGATGACAGAACGATGAGGCGAGGAGGCGGCAAAAAGCTCGCTTCGTTCTCGCGGTTGCCGCCGCATCACCGGAGAGCGAGCTTCTTTTCATCGACAACGGTGAATTCCTCGGCAGCTTGAATGGTTTGGTCCTTTGCCAGGTCCTCGACTTCCAGCTGAATCTGGTACTTGCCCGGAGCGAGTCCCTGGAGACTCAAGTGCTTCACCAGGACAACGCGTCGAGGCGAGTGAAACTGAACCGGTTCTCCCTTCTCGTCCACGGCCATTTGCAGCAGCTTGCCGTCCTGGAGCAGCTTATAAGTAACCCTTAAGACGGGCTGCTGGGTGGACTGATCAATAGCGGCATTGTAGACCTGGAGGTACACCCCCAGCGGCATACGGGGACTGAAGATCTTGTGGATGTTCGGCCGGACTTTGACATCGCCCAGGACAAACATGCTGTCGCCTTCAGGAATGGTGCCCAGCGGCTGCACGTAATCGGAGATGATCAGGGAACTTCCGGCCAGTTTGTCGCTCGGGAAAGCAGGCGGTATCAGGGCTTTTTGCACCACGCCGATCTTTTGGCTATTCAGATCCTTCAGAACCAGGTCGATCCTGTAACGGGAACGACCGTCAAGGGTAATGACGCGCTGGTATATGGATGTCTTTTGGACTCCAATGTGGATCTGGTCGTTTCTGAAGGAAGTCAGCATCGTGTCTTCAAACTCGGTGACCACCTTCTTCGTCAGACTCGTAACGATCCCGTAGAGTCCGATGCGTGCAGTCTGGTAGTCGCCATTCGGTTTGAAAGTCAGCTGACGGTTTGACACCTTCAGGGTGATCGGCACCAGGATCTGGTCTTCATTCAGACGGAAGTAACTTTCGTCGACATCGAACGACAAAGAGGAGTAGCCGATGTTGACTTCGACGACCTGTTTCAAATCCGGGTAGCGAATTATCGGGGGCGCCTGGACTTTGGCGAACGTCTCGTACCGGGCAAAA
>DAOTAI010000525.1:0-3293 GCA_035593865.1 Acidobacteriota bacterium | reverse complement strand
GCCCGGGGATAGGTGAACTTGGAAACAGCTAATGGGCCAAAACTGGCCAAGCGAAAGAAGTTGCCGAAAAGAGCGATAATGGTAAACGGCAAGCTTAAGGTACTATTCGGCGATGGCGGTCTCAAGGAGCCAAACTGCCAAACTCCTATTCGGCTTAGACATCCCAGACGCACACAGGGATGCGGAGCGGCAGGTACAGCTCTTCTTTATACCGGCCCAAGCATTCCAGGTTGGATTCAGTCCTCGCCCGGGTTAGGTCTTGTCTTCGTCACCAGGGACTATTCGGAGCTCGTTAAGACGACGCGCTTCCTTCTTTTCTGCGCGGACGAGCCAATAGAGGACCGCTGCTACCAGAATCACCGCTCCGATGATAGAGGCTATAGTCATGGTCCCTCTTCCTTTCTGGCGGCATTCAGAAGGCGTCTCCGCACTGCCAGAAGGCGGACTCCCATGAACGCCTTCTGCCTGCGACCTTTATGATGGCTATTATATGCTGCCTTGCTTGATTCTGCACCATAAATCGACCATGTGGCACCGTAAGGGACGAGCATAAGGGACTGTCCCCTACTCCCCTCGCCCTACTCCCCTTCTCTACTCCCTATGAAAGTGTAGGAAGAACCTGTAGCGTTTGAGGTAAACTGTGGGCCGGTGCAAGCCAGTTCTCCCTCTCAAGCAATCCCCTGTTTCCGTATTGGGCCGGTGCCGGTTTACGGAGACCTCGTCCTGGCCCCGATGTCGGGATTTTCGGACCTTCCTTACCGGTCACTTTGCCGAAGTTTCGGCTCTGCCTTAAGTTACACCGAATTCGTATCCGCCAAGGAGATCGTTCACGGACGCGGTTCATACTGGAGGAAAGCGTTGACCTTCCTCCCCTGGGAAAGGCCGGTCGTGATCCAGATTTTCGACAGCGACGAACAGCGCCTTTCGGAGGCCGCCCACATTGTCGCGGAACTCGGTCCCGACGTGATCGATATCAACATGGGTTGTTCAGTTTCAAAGATTGCCTGTCGTGGGGCAGGCGCTGCCCTGTTGAAGCAACCGTCCAAGATTGCCAGAATTTTTGAACTAATCACTCGAACCGCCTCGCAACCAGTTTCCGGAAAGATTCGACTGGGCTGGGACGCCCGCAACCGCAATTATCTCGAAGTGGTTCAAGCCATGCAGGACGGAGGCGCCGCCATGGTGGCAGTGCATGGCCGCACCGGAGACCAGGGCTATTCTGGCCAGGCCGACTGGGATGCAATTGCCGAAATCGTAGCGCATGCTCGTATTCCAGTCATAGGCAATGGCGACATTCAGTCAGTTGATGACATCGAAAGGCTGAAGGGATTGACTGGATGTGCCGCCGTGATGATTGGACGCGGTGCTATTGGTAATCCCTGGATATTTCAAAGGCGAGACCGCGATACGGTGCCCTTGAACGAAAAGATCGCGGTCATTCGGCGCCACTTTCAACTCATGGAAGAGCACTACGGGCAGGACAAGGCAATTGTGCTGATGAGAAAACATTTGGCCAAGTATTCTAGCGGCCATCCGGGAATTCGAAGCTTTCGTCCTCGCCTGGTGCGCGCCGCATCCAGGGAGGAACTGGACGACCTGCTGGATTGCATCCTGAAGAACGTACTGCCAGCTGACGTCGACAATTTCTAAAACAAAACTGCACGCAACGCACACGGCGCAACGACTTCAGCGGTCGAATTGCACCCTGAGGGTCGCGGTTGAATCAGCCACTTGTCCCTTGGAGATGGCGGGCAAGAACCTCCAGGAATTCTGCACGGTTTGTATGGCGATTTCCGAAAGCGCCGGATCAGGGCTTTTCGAAGCCTGGATCTGGTACAGTCCCCCGCTCTTGCTGATACTCACCTTCAGCTCCACCACCACCGGTTCCGGCAAGTCGGCAAATTTCGGAGGCAGTTTGGGCGCCGGACGGTAGACCGGAATTGGCGCCAGCACTTCCGCTTGGACGAACCACTGCTCCAGGGCGTCGGCCTCGGATGAACCGGCAAAGTAAATCTTTCCATAACCTCGGCTGAACCCCGCCCGCTGGAGGGCGAACTTCGGGTCGTCTGTCGTAAGTTCTATCCTGGCTATCATTTCCGCCGCCTTCTCGAAATCCTCCTCGGTCAGAGGTTCCAGCTCCACAATTCGCCCGCCTGTCTTGAAATAAGCAGACTTAACGGGACCCTGTGTTTTCAGATTGCCCAGGATGGTAAATCCCTTGAACTGGCGCGGAGGCAACAGTTCGCTCGCCCTGTACCTCTCGGCCGGATCTGTTACCGGTTCAACCGCAATGACATGTCCCCGGCTCCCCTGACCGAATTCATCGACAAAGACCACCATAGCCGCCTCAATCAGCTCGTAGGCCGGGCTCAGGTTAATATAATTCAGGATGGCCCTTTCAGAGTTGATGATTTCGAGAGTCAGGATTCGCTGGTCCGAAAGATACAGGTAGTGGCGCGTGCCCGATACGTTTTTGGATTGCGCCAGCCCCGCGCCCCATCCCTCTCCCAGGAGAGCAACTAAAAAGCCCGTGATTATCAGTTTCTTAGTCATCTGTTCGTGAGATTCTATCTTCTTTGCAACTCCTCCCCCAACCATTGCGTCATGCCCAATGAACCCCGCTCCTCAGGGAGACATCAAGAAAAGCAGGAGCGTATATTATGCTCAACAACGCATGGAGAGTGGCTCTGCCGCTCTTGATCGTGCTGAAGTCTTTAGTCTCGCTTTCTTTTGGCGTCGACGCCCCCGTCGATGTCCGCCGTTTTCCAGCCTCGCCAGGTGACACCCTTTTGATACAGATGGACTATGGTCAGGTGACAGTTCATCCCCGAGCCTCGGACCAACTGGAGACCCACTTTACACGACGGGCCAACGATGCCCGCCGATTCGATGACATCGAGATCGCGAGTCAGAAGCATAACGACAAGATTCACTTGAACGTCTACTTTTACAATTATCAGGGAGAGTCTGTTGTGGCGGAGATCTGGGCGCCTCCCGAGCTTAATGTGGTGATTTGGGGCGCCAATCCGGACGTCCGAATAGTGGACCGATCAGGTTATGTCCGGGTACATTCCCTGACCGGGGCCATCACTGCGGAAGACCTCACTTCATCCGTCTCCCTCATAACCGAGAGCGGGAACATCGTCTATCGGTCCCGAAAACAGCCCCGTTACGACGCCCGCATTGAAACGGTCAGCGGCAGCATCCTTTGCGAGTTGAAGGACGATTTAAATTTCCGCGGCTGGGCGCGTGCCGGCGGCGTTGGCGGGGGGCGCTGCGTTGGGTGTGCTGGT
>DAOTAI010000524.1:0-3306 GCA_035593865.1 Acidobacteriota bacterium | reverse complement strand
CGGAAGGTTACTGCTATCAACCAGCGCCCCGTGGTGATTCGTCGTCGATCCGACCGCGAGATCGCCTACACCCGGCTCAGGCAGATACTCGAAATACCGGCGGATACGCCCCTGAACCTCGTCACCCAGCTGGAGGGTGATAGCAGTAACCTTCCGGAAGAATTCAGGATGGCCACGGAAGAGATTGATGTGGATGCGATCGCTCGGAACCGCGCGCCGATCCTTCAGGCGGCTCTGTCTTTACGGATGCAGGAGGCCAATCTCCAGGTCGCGAAATCTCAGCGCCGGCCCACAATCTCGTTGAATTCATTCTTGGCGCCGGTCGCCTATCCCGAAGTTTTCCCGACGCTGGGAGACTTTCGAACCAACTGGACCGTCGGTTTGAGTTTTCAAATCCCCGTTTTTGACGGCGGAAGACAAGAGGCCGACCGGCTGGTCGCACGAGCGGGGGTCGATGAGGCGAACGCGCGGCTTCAGCAGGTCAGGGATCAGGCAGAGCTTGATACCCGCATTGCGGTCGAACAGCTGCGTGCGGCTCGCGCAGCCTGGGAGGCCAGTGCCGGGACGGTCGAGCAGGCAGAGCGAGCCTACCAGATTGCCGAGGTTCGCTTCCGCGAAGGCATTTCAACTCAGCTCGAACTGTCAGATGCTCGGCTCCTGCTCGAGCAGGCCAGGGTCAACCGAGCTCAGGCAGCGCGGGACCTCCAGATCGCCCGTGTGCGAGTGGCTCTCTTGCCTGATCTGCCACTCCTTTCGATTGGCGGCGCAGTTCAGGCGCAGAGTCCCACCACAGGAATGGAAACAACGTCTCCCGCTTCAAGTTCGCCACAGCCTCAAATGCGGCAACGTCAGGTTTCCCCGGGTACGGCCGGCGTAGTGGGTTCGGGAGGCTTTCAGCAATGATTTACAACATTAGAAATCTGCTACCACTTTCTTTCTTAATTCTTCTGGCTTTGGCCGGCTGCCGGACAATTGAGTCGGCAGGACCACCAGTTGAGGAATCCGTAATTATTGGACCGGAAAACACGACCACGGCAGCGATCCAGGAAATCCTGACCGGTCCTCTGATTTCCGGGACGTTGCAGCCGAAAAAGGAAGCAACCGTTCGCGCCGAAGTCGGAGGTGCCGTTCTGGAGGTGAGAGGAGAGGAAGGCGAGACGGTTCGGAAAGGCGCGCTGCTTGCCCGCATTGAAGCTGGTGCCCTCAACGATGCTGTTTTGTCTGCCGAATCTGCCGTCAGATCAGCCGAAAATGCGCTGGAAACTGCGATTCGCGAGGAACAGAGAACGGGCCGACTGGTAGAGGTCGGAGCATTGGCTGAGCGAGATTTGGAAACTGCCGCCAACGCCGTGGCTTCCGCTCAGGCGCAGCTTGCCGACGCCCGTTCCAGGCTGGTGGCCGCCCGTGAGCAGCTCAGCAAAGCAACACTGTACTCGCCCTTGGACGGCGTTATCGCCGAGCGTCCGGTAAATGCTGGCGATATTGTTACTCCAGGGACGGTGCTCTTCACGATCGTGGATCCGACACGACTGGAGTTGCAGGCCTCGGTTCCCGCTGATGAACTGCCTCATCTGCGGATTGGCACGACCGTTGACTTCCAGATTCGGGGCGCTTTCAAGGAGCATTTTACGGGCCGCATCGAACGAATCAGCCCGGTGGCCGATCCGCTCACCCGGCAGGTCTCGATTTTCGTCGATGTTCCGAACCACGACCGGCGCCTGGTTGCCGGTCTGTTTGCCGCGGGACGAGTCGCGACACAGCGCCGCAAGGGACTTGTGGTGTCATCGGACGCTGTCAACCTGGACAGCCCCGATCCCTGGGTTCTGAGACTTCGTGACGGCAGAACCGAGCGTGTTGAGGTTCGCGTTGGACTTGAAGACAAACGGACCAAACGAGTCGAGATCCTGGCCGGAGTGAATCCGGGTGATTTGTTGCTGGTCGGCGCCGCCCAGCACATCACTCCTGGAACGCCAGTCAGGGTGGAGAGCGCCCAGGCGGCAATGCAACCGCCTGCGAGCAACTGAAGGATTTGCTGAATCAGGTCGCTTTATAACGACCTGTGTGCAGGGTTTCGAGGATTTATGTTTATCTCCGACTACGCGATCAGAAAGCCGGTGATCACCACTGTAGTGATTTTGGCACTGTCTGTGTTCGGGATTTTTGCCCTGATTACACTCGACACCGATGAGTTTCCGGACGTCCAGCCCCCTATCGTGAGTGTGGCCGTCCCTTACCCCGGCGCGTCGCCGGACATCGTGGAACGAGAGGTAGTAGATCGAATGGAGGAGGCGATCGCCGGGATCAGTGGAGTAAAGCAGATTTCTTCCTCCTCACTCGACAGCTTTGCGACGATTATCGTCGAATTTGTCTTTGGGAAAGATGTAAACCTGGCTACCCAGGAGATTCGCGACAAGATTTCGGAAATTCGCAACGAACTGCCGCGCGAAATGGAAGAGCCGATTTTGACTCGATTCGACCCGGCCGATATCCCGATTATCTCTTTGACACTGTCCTCACAGACGGTTTCACCATCGGAACTGACCCGACTGGCTGACCCGAGGATTTCTCGCGAACTGCGGGCGGTTGCCGGGGTCGCGGATGTGACCGTTGTCGGGGGTGTCGAAAGACAACTGGTGGTTGGTCTGAAGCCTGAGGCTCTGAAAAGCGCGGGGGTAAGCATTGCGGAGGTTGTCCAGGCGGTTCAAAGTCAAAATTTGGCAGCGCCCGTCGGTCGATTGACCGGAGCATTTGATGAAACGACCATCCGGCTGCGAGGACGGCCGCAGACTCCTCTCGACTTCGATCAGATCGCCGTTAAGCAGAATAACGGGCGATTGGTCCGGCTGGGGGATCTGGCGGAGATCAGGGACGGGACCGAAGAACCGCGGTCCGCAGCAATGTTTTCAGGGCGTCGGGCCGTTGGCATTGACGTGGTGAAATCCAAAGGCTTCAGTACCACCACGGTGGCTGAAGAAATCCGTTCGCGTGTCGCGGAGATTCAGAAAACACTGCCGGAAGATGTCGAATTGCGCATCGTTCGAGATGCAGGCGTCCGGGTCGAAGATTCGGTCGAGGATGTTCAGCAGGCCTTGCTCGAAGGCGCCGTCCTGACCGTGGTCGTAGTATTCCTGTTCCTGAATTCGTGGAGATCGACCGTGATTACCGGTCTGGCGCTGCCGGTTTCCGTCCTGGCCGCGTTCATGGCCGTCTCGGCGTTTGGTTTCACTCTTAACGTCATGTCGTTGCTGGGCCTGTCCCTGGCCTTGCTGCTGCCTGGCTGTGCATCGCGGAATGCCGCGGATGCCG
>DAOTAI010000037.1:0-19529 GCA_035593865.1 Acidobacteriota bacterium | reverse complement strand
ACAGTGCGGCAAGACAGGCTCGGAAACGATCAATGATCGGTTCGGCGCCGCCATCGAGAACCGGGAGAAGTTATCGTCGTACCAGGTTCGAGTCAGGTTAAGAGTCACCTTTGCCCGGTTGAGATACTCGGTCCGAGTCTCCCCGAAGATGAATGGGTTTTCTTCGCCGTCTGCGACATAGATCTCAACCCCGAGAGCCTTCAGTTCGGCCCGCACTCGATCCAGTAATCGACTCCGGCGTCCGGATCCGCGCTTCCCCATCCACAACACATCGATGTCCCGCTCCATTCCAAGGTCTTTGCTGGAGACCAGTGATCCGCCCCAGGGAAGATAGAGCACGGGTATCCCCGCTTTCCTGTGAATGTCGGCATAAATCATCGATGAATCGGCGAGAAGGTCGAGGAGCCCCTTCCTGTATGCGTAGTAGTAATCTCCAACATAGCGAAAACGCGCCATTCGATGATCCAGCTTCGGCAGGCGAGGAGAACCGAGAGTAAGGCGAAACAGACGGTTTTCCGAATCGGCCACCCTTCCGACCAGGGAACGCAGTGCCGCCAATTGTCGCACCAAGACAGCGGGGATTCGCAGATCCGGGATCCCTTCGGTGTTCCAATGAATGGTGGCGGGATTTCCTTTTACTCGGCGCGACTTTTCCCATAAAGGAATGACCTTCCCATAGGGGCCGAAGGTGAAAACCACATCCTGGCCCGCCGGCACCGGGTCTTCCTTGCCGAAAGTAGTGACTTCATGACCCAGGGCCTCGAGTTCGTGACGAATCATCCTGGTAATACCGTCTCCCGGGTTCCATTCAATGACCGCCACCCGATAGGACTGCCGTGACCCGATCATAATTAAATCGTTCCTCTTACTCGTTGCTCGTTTGACTGGCCGGAAGGCTACCGCCGATAGTTAAAGATCACCTTTGTGCCATCACGTTCGAGGTCGAAAGGAAGCTCCCGCAGGTGCCTCAGCGCCAGCCGCACATTATCCTGTTTCTCGGGCGGGCAATAGAGGAGCAGAAAACCTCCGCCGCCGGCACCCGTGATCTTACCGCCCAGCGCTCCAGCCTCACGGGCCGCCTCGTACATGGCGTTGATACTTCCGTTAGTAATTCCGCTGGCCAGCGTCTTTTTGAACTCCCATCCACGATGCAGAAGCAAACCGAATTCGTCAAGTTCCTCCGCCTCCAGCATCTCACGCGCTTGGAGAGCGAGACACTTCATTTCGCGCAGCGCGGGAAGGCGGTCTTTGATGTTATTGACCTGTTCGGTGAGCACCGTCTCGGACTTGCGGGTCATGTTGGTGAAGAAAAGCATGAGCCGGTCGCTGAGTCTTCGGCGAGCGCGCTCGCTCATGCGCAAGCTGGCCACGTCCACAGTGGAATCAGTCCCAAAGCGGATAAATCGCTGACCGCCGAAAGCCGCAATGAACTGGTCCTGCATCCCGATGGGCTTACCCAGCACGTTAATTTCTACATCGCAGGCTTCCTGTGCCAGAACGCGGGCGTCCCGCGGTTCTCCAAGAAAATGGTACATGGCATTGAGCAAACCGACGGTCACTGTACTGGACGAACCCATGCCCGATCCGGCCGATGGGATATCGCCCATAGTTGTGATCTCGACCTTCTTTGCAATCCCGACCTTCCGCAGACACTCACGCACGAGCTCGTGTTCTAACTGATCGATATGATCAACCATCTCCGTGCGGGTGTATCCGACGCGGATCTTGTCGTCGAACCGCTCCTTTATGACAACGAAGATATAGCGATTAATGGCGGAACTTAGGACACAGCCTTCTTCACGGCAGAAGAAGTCTGGAAAATCAGTTCCACCACCTAGGAAGCTGATGCGAATCGGGGTCTGTGTGATGATCATTTCCCTTATCCCCTATTGCCAACGCCGGTCCTTCCCGGCTCCTTCGTGGGAAAGCAACGTTTGTCCGAGCCGTTTGGCGGTTCGCTGGATAGCAGGATCGGTGCTACGGGAGCTACGCCGAGAAAGCCGGTCGCATCCGCCGGCAGATTCGCTCGGCACCGATTCCTGCGTCCGCTTGCCTCGAGCAAGGACAAGACCGCGACGCCCTCCCCCTCCCTGGATCGACCGAACATAGGCGGTATCCGTCGCAATTTCTCCTGTGATTGAGAGAGGTAGTCTTTTGTGCCGGCGCGTCACTCGATTGGATCAGTGGAACAAGTCTAGCTAGAGGCAACGAGGGGGTCTCGTCATCGCCTTGATGATTTCGGACGTTCAGTTGCAAATACGCGACAACCTTTTAGTCGGTCTGCCGGGGTAAAGAGGGAGAGGGATAGAGGAGAAAGGGAGAAAGCCCATTTAGTTCGATCAACTCCACCAGAACCGCTTTTGAAACTGCCGCGCGCAATGCTAAACTGTCAGACGTTACGTCGCAGGTGTTGCGGCACACGTTCGCGACCCGCTTGGTTCAGGCTGGCGTGGACCTGCGAACGGTTCAGCAGTTGGGCGGTTGGAGTTCACTGGCGATGGTACAGCGTTATTCCAGTTCGGACGAGGACAGAAAGATGGAAGCGGTGCAGCGCCTTGCCAATTTCCGACATGTTTCACAACAGTCCGAAGCTGATCTTTCCAGCCAAAGCTGCAAGTTGTTGCAGCATCAAAGTATGGGCCGTTAGCTCAGTCGGTAGAGCATCTGCCTTTTAAGCAGAGGGTCGCTGGTTCGAGTCCAGCACGGCTCACTTCTTTTCGGATTGATTCCCAATCACTTACAGCTGTTTCCATGTCACCTCCAGAGTGACACTCCGCTTTCTTGGATTTGGAGGGAGCGCTGAAGACACCGGCCATTAGTCCGCCGGCGCCGCCGGGGACTATCTGCGAGTGACTTGTCACATAAAGTGAGAAAGATCGGCGCTTGCATTCTTGCCGATTCAGGTATACCGTTTCCGCCAACGGGGGAGATTAGGTGATCGCACGAACCGTCTTGGTCGTGCTGCTCGTCCTGCCCGTCTTGCTTTTTGGTCAGTTCAAGCAACAGCTAAGCGAGTCTCTCGAACAGCAGCCCGAAGCCATGAATGCGACACAAGTGAGTCAGTCTGGGACGACCAATTCGATGCACGTTAAAGTGATTGTCCTGTGACTTCTGTCGTGCGCTCAGGACGGCCGATAAGCTCAGAGCAGGCTGAAAAACGAAAGAACTGACCCTAGAGTAGGGCGCAACGAGCGACGAAGTCTATAACGCATCAGTACGCCCAAGCGCTTAGCGGAGGAAACAACAACCATGGACACGAAACAGCTGTTGGGGATTTTGGGTTCTGTCATCCTCTTCATCGGTGCTTTCACTCCGATCATTCACCTGCCCATAGTCGGAAGTCAGAACTACTTTCAGAACGGTCGTGGAGACGGAGTTGTGATTGTCGGAATAGCTTTGATTTCGCTGGTTCTGACTATCAGCCGGAGGTACCGAGGCCTCTGGGCGACTGGCCTTATTTCACTGGGGCTACTGGTTTTCACGTTTGTGCAGTTCCAACAGAAGATCTCGGAAATGAAGGCAAAGATGGACGCGGAGTTGGCTGGGAATCCATTTCGCGGCATGGCCGATCTTGCGGTCCAGTCGGTGCAGTTGGAGTGGGGCTGGGCACTGTTGGTTGTCGGTGCCGTTCTCGTCTTGCTTTCGGCCGGCTTCCGAACACGGAAGACCGCCGAACCACAAGTGTCGCAGCCGACACCAATGAGGCTGAGATACTGTACCGAATGCGGGCGGCCCGTAACCACCGATACTCAGTGGTGCCTAGCCTGCCAGGCGAAGTTGGAAAAAAACGGTTCTATGAAGGCCATCAATGACAATGCCTAACCGCATCTTCCTTCCTCACTTCGTCGCCCGCCGCGAGCTTGCCGGGGGTTTGGCCGACCTGGACAAAGCCGGCGACGCTTCCTTGATCGCTATGCTCATCGAAGAGAACTTGGCCAAGCGCGAACAGCTCGATCGGATGGCAGGCAAGGCGGAGGAGAGGGCCGGTGAATTGGGAAGTGGGCGAGGAAACGGCTGAGGACGAACTGACTCGGCGAAGTGGTCGTGCCGGAAGTAGCGAACCCCTTAAGAGGCGACCGAACGAGCTCCGAAGGCGCTAACCAATGAACTGAAGAGGCCAAAGCCGATACGAAAACACGTGGTAGCCAGAGAAACCGAAGATGTCTTGCTGTTCTGCAAAACGTGGAGAACCACACCAGATCGAGGAAGCCGAACAACTGCACAGGTGTAAGGAGTGTGCGGGTCGCAGGAAGGCTTTCAGACCGAGTGGAGCTGGTTTTGATGCGCCTTTTGAGCGCCGACGGGCTGGCGCAAGATCCGGGAAATGGTGGCGGGTTGGAACCGGTAAGCGGAGGACGGTTTGAATGTCCAAGCCGCGACGTCCGCTTGCGTCCGGCACCCGGCCGTCGCGTCGCTTACCCACCCCAGCTTCTCGGAGACGGAAACGGCCCGTGGTCCCGAGCTACCTGTCTTTCGAGACGTTAAGCAGCGCTCGAGAGGAGCGGGTAAAATTCAAAGGCTAGCGGCCCAAAGCACGGGCCGAGTCGCTCCCCGTCCGCTGACGGTCCGCTGAAAAGTGTTGCGCTCCAGGCTTCCTTCGGTGTGGTGAGCGCCACTGAAGCGCTCGATGGACAGGGCTCCGCCGCCCCGAGGTCCAGAAACCAGAAAACCCGAGCGGCCTCTACCCGAACGCAAGCTGACCTAGGAAGGTTCGAACCTTTGTCTGCCCGGTATGTCCCAGCCAAACTGCACATGCCGAACTGAGCCAATATCCTCGATGACTCCGAGAAGGTTTCGTTAATACCCGGTGGAGAGAGACGCTCTAGGGAAGGCAGAGACGAGACTAAGCACCTTGTGTTTCCGACGGCCAGTGAGTAATCCCACTCCGATTCTGCTTGATGAGCCTTTTCATTCGCTCGTGGTCGTGCGACAGCGTGACCGTCAACAGTAAGAACGTTTCCTCTATCCCCCTCTCGGGATTGGCGTCAACGAAGCGAGCTATAACCCGCATCAGACCCTTGCACCGATACTCATAGAGCAGACAACCCTTGAGGACTCCACGATAGGCGGAAGGTTTCCAGCGACGGAGGTTTCGTTGGTGGGATGGCAACACACCTCCAGTGCCTTTATGAGGTCGTCCAAGTCCTCGAGATACTCGTCTTTTCCGGTTTGGTTAGCTTGTCGTAAGCTTTTCTGAAATGGCTGTCGAACCAAGTTACGTCGTAGTAGCGGACGTGTCTAGGCATCGAGCAGCCGCTTCAGGTGCGCCTTCGGATTATTCTCTATTGGCTCGCTCCAGAGGGACTGGTCAACCAAATCAAGACCGGGAAGCTTTTTCCAGAAGGCCTGCCATCCCTCACTGAGGCGGGCGTAGGCGTCATCGTCGGTAAGAGCGGTGCGGTTGGAGCCCCACTGATCCTGACCGATTTGAGGATTCAGGGCCTTAGTCAATTGCCCCAACCGTTCTGACGGCAAGCTCCCATACCGGTCGGCGACATAATCAACGATTTGTAGCTCCAACTCGTCGAGATAGTTCGGAGGGCTACTCTTCAGGTATATTATCTGGCCTAGCTCAGAATATCGTAAAGGTCGAACAGCAAAAAACGGGTCTCCACCGCGTTCGGCCTGACTGATGTAACGCCAGGCTTCGAGGGTCACTACGCCGTATTCCCACGCCTGGTGCCGCGCCCCGGTTACTGTTCGTCCGAGCACATGGTTTGCAACGACGTCAACGAGATACGGCAACTTGACGGCATGTGTTTTTAGTAAGGTGCCCCTTTTCTGGCACAGGCGCGCCAGCACGCTTTGGAGCTTTTTGCACTCCATGCGTCGCTCGGTCATGACGTGTCCCTCCTGAGTGTTGCCGATTATATACGACGTGGCTAAAGAGGAAAAGTTCGGTTCCGGCTCAACTTATGCGAATCTGGCTTAAAGCAACTGCTTTCCTCTTTGTCCGCGAGCGATTTTGCCCTTAGGGCGCGCGCGTGTTTTACTGGAAACAAATAACCGCTACCAGGCGCCGGCGGAGCGCCGGTCAAGGTAGGGAGGAGTTATGAGTCTCATATCGCTTGTCGTTGCCCTGGCGTTTTTTGCGACACCCGCACAACGAGGCACCGAGGGTCCGGCAAGCCTGCTCGAGCCGGCAGCCCTGCAACTGCTTACCCAAAAAGTTCCACCGGCTTACCCCGCACAAGCCGAAGAAGCGAGGCTGGAGGGAACCGTCCGGCTGAAGATCCTTGTCACCACAAAGGGGGTAGTCGATCGAGTCGAAGTCGTCTCCGGGCATCCCCTGCTGGTACAGGCGGCAATCGACGCTGTAAAACAGTGGCAATTCAAACCCTACATCGACTATGCCCGTCCCAGGCCTTTTGTGACAGAGCTGCGGATTCCATTTACGCTTGACATCCCGGAGGCTGAGCGCGAGCTCTGGGAGGAATTCAAGCGCCTGGCGGGAGAGGGAAAAAAGGCACTCGCAAGGAGCGACAACGCTGGCGCCGAGGAATCGCTGAGCCAGGCGGTTGCTTTGGGAGAACGACTGCCTGACAACTACTACCTGGATTTTACCGCCGCCTTGCGGGCCCTCGGCGAGACCTATCGGCGGCAGCAGAAGTACGAGCGGGCCCAGGCGCAATACCAGAGAGAACTTAGGATCCTTCAGAAGAATCTCGAGCCGGATGCCATCGAAATCGGAAGCGCCCTTGTGAATCTGGCAATTGTCTACGAACTTTCAGGAAGAGCCAAAGAAGCCGAGGCACACTACCGGGACGGGGCTGACATTCTTGAACAACACGCCGCACAAACACGTGACCCGAAATTCAAACGCAGGTACCAGGAAACACTCCTTCAGATCTGGAACCAGCTGGGGACGCTTTACATCGGGCAGCAAAGGCGACAGGAGGCCAGGGAGATCCTGACAAAAGCCTTGGAACTTGCAAAAGCGATAGGCGCCCAAGAATATGTGTCGATGATAGAGCAGAACCTCGCCAAGTTAAGGAGCCCCAGATATTGAGAAGTTGCAGGGAAAGATGCCCGACTGCTGAATCCTCTTGCGGCACGTCACCTGCTACCCGATTTGCCCCGCATTTCCCTTCCCTGCTCCGGATGTCTGTGCTATCAACTGTCTGCTATGAAACATGATCGACTGGTTTCATTGGACGCCTTCCGCGGACTGACCATTGCAGGAATGATCCTGGTGAACAATCCGGGGACCTGGTCGGCTGTTTACCCGCCGCTTCTCCATGCCGAGTGGCATGGATGGACTCCTACGGATCTCGTCTTTCCCTTCTTCCTGTTCATCATGGGCGTCTCGATGAACTTGTCGCTCGCCCGGCAATCCCACCTGACGCGCGGACAACTGTACCTGAAGGTGATTCGTCGCGCCTTGATCATCTTTGCTCTCGGCCTGTTTCTTAACGCTTTCCCGCATTTCGACCTCGACAATTTGCGCATTGCCGGCGTCTTGCAGCGCATCGCACTGGTCTACCTGGTTGCGGCGGTCATAGCCCTCAATGTAAGTATCAGGACCGAGGCTTTCGTGGCGGCTGCGCTCCTGGTGGTCTACTGGTTATTGATGCGGTTCGTCCCGGTACCGGGGTACCCGGCTGGCACCCTGACACCCGAAGGCAATCTCGCCGCTTACATCGACAGCTTTCTGGTCCCCGGTCGGATGTGGCAGAAAACCTGGGATCCCGAAGGGTTGGTCAGCACCATCCCCGCCATCGCCACCGGACTTCTCGGCCATCTGACCGGCTTTTTCTTCCGTTCCAATCTCGACAAGGTCCGAATTGCCGGCTGGTTGTTCGTGCTTGGCTGGGCTGGCATCCTGGCCGGTTGGATCTGGGGTATCTGGTTTCCGATTAACAAGAACCTTTGGACCAGCTCTTACGTGCTCTTTACAGCTGGGGCGGCATTACAGTTTCTCGGTGTCTGTTTCTGGCTGATTGATGTTAACGGCTGGCGCCGCTGGGCCCATCCGGCGGTGGTCTTTGGAATGAACGCGATCGCGGTGTACGTGCTTTCTGGAATCGTCGGTGACCTGATGGGCGTCATCCGCATAAGCGGCCAGTCATTAAAAGGCTGGATTTTTGAACACCTGTTTGCATCATGGGCAACGCCCGTGAACGCCTCGTTGTGCTTCGCGATCGTTTACGTGATGTTCTGGTGGCTCGTCATGGATTTGTTTTATCGACGGAAGATTTTCATAAAGATCTGAATCGAGCAAACCACTCGCCCAGCGCCTACTCCAAGGGACGTTCTCCAAGTTCTAATCCATGCAAGGACTTGCGTCCAGATCGGATTACGGGCAATATCTGTCTGGAATCGGCGAGGAGGCACCGAGATGAGCCAAACAGTACTAATTGTGGATGATTCACGTCTTGCCCGGGCGACTATCCGAAAGTACCTGGTTGCGGCCGGCTTTGCGATCGCCGGCGAGGCGGGTAACGGGCGCGAGGCACTTGAAATGTTCGATCAACTCTCTCCGAACCTTGTCACTCTCGACATCACGATGCCGGAAATTGATGGATTGACGGCCTTTCGCGAGATCCGTAAACGAGACCCGAACGCTGCGGTCCTGCTCGTCACCTCCCTGGACCAGAAGTTTATAGCCGAGGAGGTTGAGAACGATCCGCACGGCGCGTTTCTCCCCAAACCCTTCTCAAGCTACGACCTCCTGAAGGCGGTCAGAGCATTGCTTCAACTTGAACCCAGCGACACTTCCGTGGAGGCTGCAGGCGAATGACAAGCTGGAACACTGAATTGAACGAGGAGCAGATAGACTCCTTGAAAGAAGTCGGAAACATAGGCGCAGGACACGCAGCCTCGCAATTGGCTCGTCTAATCGGGAGAAAATGCGTGGTTGGTGTCCCCGAACTTTGCGTGATGGATTCACTCAGGTTTGATGACCTGATCCGGGATCCCGATGCCATGGTCGTGGCCCTCCACATGAGGGTCCTTGGCGATATCCCGGCCAGCATGCTGGTCTTGACTCGTCGGGCCCATGCTCAGCTTATCCTCGACTACATGAGTCCTTCAGCAGCGCCCCAAACCGTGTACGGCGAAGAGGCATTCGAACAGGCCCTCCGACAACTGGCTGAAGTCCTCACACGGTCTTTCGCTGATGCCATCGCCCAGTTTCTTGGAGTCAACGCGCGTTACTCCTTCGCAGGAGCTCTTACGGGAGTGAATGCCGGAGATCTTTCAGCACTGCTTTTTCCGGACACGGAGAACAGACACCACCTGGCTATTCAGGCGAACTTTTTCGACATCGAAGACACTTTTCAGGGCAAACTCGTCTATCTGCTCAGTCCCGACTCTCAAGCGATGATTCTCGAGCGGATCGACGAACTGCTCGGTTAGTCAGGTTCAGTGATGCGCGTTATCTGTGCCTTCCGCGTCATCCGCGGTCGCGAATCCCGCGGATCGCGTTGAAGGCACGGATAGCGCGGAAGGCTGGAAGACTTCCTCGTCAGCCTCGTGTGCTACAGTGGCACGCGTGTGTTCCCACCTGGTTTTAGCTCCTTCATACCGGCTGCTTCTTGATCAGCTTCTGGCCGATATCAGATCTCAACTGAAGCCCGCCCCTTGCACGAGTCAATGGATAATCACGCCGACTTCTACCCTTGCCGGCGAACTGAGAATCCTGCTTGCCCGGGAATCCGAAGCCGGACTAATCGCAGGCGTTCGCATCATGCCGATACTCCCCTTTATCGATCGGCTGTCGGAACTGCTTGACCAGCCGCTCGGCCCTCGCTGGATTCCTTTGTTCGATATTCTTCTTTACCGGCTGCTCGAGCAGAAAGGCGAGGGAGAACTGGCCCGATTAAAGGAGCTTCGAGGCGGGCAAGCGCTCCTGATTCCGACTTTCCTCGATCTGGCCGATGCCGGCTTCGATTTAGATCAGCAGGAGATCCTGGAAGAGGTCATGAACCTGCCTGAAACTGAACCGACGACCCGGGCGGTTCTTGAGTTTTACCTCGACTGGCTCCGTTTTCTCGAACAGGCTCAGTTGTCCTGGGCGCCCTTGTCTTGCCGGCAGCTCAGCGAGAAGATCGATTCCGCCTCTGATTCCGAGCTCTCAGCGCTATTGGACGAAACCGACATTCGGAAGATCAGCGTTTACATCTACGGGTTTTATGACTTCACCGACGTTGCCGAACAAATACTTGCTTCTGTGGCCCGCCGGTTTTCGACACGTTTTTACCTTCCTTTTTACCGACAAGGAGGGAAAACCCATCCTGCTTTCGATTTCGTCGAACCCGTAATTGACTCGCTGCGTCTGCGCATTGGAGGCGCGCTTGGGCAAACTGAAATGCGCCCCTTTGACGATCAAACGCCGCTTGCTTTCTTCTTGTCCACGTTCCCGGAAGGAATAATCGACCAGCAACCGGCTTGTATCACTTATCAGCGCGCCTCCGGCCTGCGTGCGGAGGTTGTTGCAGCCGCGGTACAAGTTCGGAAATGGCTGGATGATCCGACCTTCGGGCTCGAGCCAAACCACATTCACGTAGTTCCTCCGCAGGCCCGGCCATACTTGGACCTCGTTCGTGAGATTTTTCCCGTCTTTGGCATTCCGCTCCGGCTTGCTGGTGTTGTGGAAGAGCTCTTGCCCGCCCAGAGAGCAATCCGGACCATTGTTCGTTTATGGAAGGACCAGGCGCCTGCTGAATGCCTGCTCAGCCTGCTTCGGGATTCTCCCGATCTTTCCTGTCTGACTGGCGTTGATCTGGATCATTTTGAATCCAAACTGCGATTTTCAGGATTCGATGGACAGAACTGGGCCGGTATTCTTGAACATGCCGCGGAAATCGGGCTGACCGGGACCGAAGTTGAACTGATCAAGGAAATCATACGGCTCTGGATCGATCCTCTTTCCCGGGAAGATCACCTCGTTTTGAGCGCCGACGAGGCGATATCGAGGCTCCAGCAAATCGCCGATCGCTGGCTTCCCGAGCCCGATCAAGTGAGCAGCTTAATCGAAGCTCTCGAGCTCTTGCCTGCCGACTTGAAAATCCCCCTTTCCATCCTTCTCGACCTCTTGGAGAGACTCGCCATCCAGGAAGCTGTTGACGACCCTCCTGAGAAGGCTGGGGTTCTTTTTGCGCCGATCATGCGAACGCGTGGTCTGGCCCCTCGCGCCTTCGTTTTCCTGGGACTCGCCTCGGGCCGCTTTCCTTACCCGGTTCTTGAGGATCCGCTCGTGGCCGAACCGGTTCGCCTGAAGCTGGGGCAGTTGATCCGGGAACTGGGGCATCGTCTCAGGGCAAGGACAGCTGTCACTGAAGAAATGGCCTTGCTGTTTATGCTGGCCAACAGCAGCAGCGAATACGTCCACTGGGTGATACCGGACACAGACGAAAACGGAGACAGTCTGGCCCCCACGCCCTGGGTTCAGAAATACCTGCAGCACTGGGAGGTAGACGAAGGCAAGGCCAAACCGAACCCGGTCCCCCGCGGGCCCGTAGAGCAGGCCCGTTTTCTCTTGAGCCTTGCTCCCGACTCGGGCTTCCTGCTGCCTCCCGGCTGGGCAGTTTATCTCGATCGAGAATACGGCACAGCCGCAGGGTATGGCGAGTATGCCGATGTCCTGGACACACTTGCAAGAAAGGACCATGAAGAGTACTGGAATAACGTCGTCCCGGAAGCCGCCCTGGGAGCCGGTCCTTCCCCGACAACAATCAGAGTCACTGAACTTGAAACGCTGGCACGTTGTCCGTTCCGCTGCTATAGTCGCCTGATTGCCCGGTGGACACCCCTTCGGCTGCTGGATTTCACCCCGGACCTGCAGCCGACCGAATGGGGCAGCCTTTTGCACAAGCTGTTTGATACCACCATCGCCGGTTACCGAGAAACAGGCTCTTCGTTGAGGGCGATGGCTTCCGACCTGCTCGGCGATAATTGCCTGCCACTTATCAAGAGAATCGATGAAGCGATTGAGCACGCACCGCTTCAAGTCGCTTTGCTCCCCCCGCTCTTTCAGAAGGCCGTCAAGGCTCGGCTGTTGGAGTTAGCCCGAGAATACTGGAAGGCTGTCCAGACCGGCGACATTCCCGACGGCGTTAATCTGAGCACCGAGAAACGATGCAACGTCGAATCTCCTGAAATGAACGGGGTTGTAATTTCCGGCCAGTTCGACCGGATGGACGACAGGGGCGACCATTTCGTCATCATTGACTACAAAAGTGGCCGGGAACCAGACAATCTCTGCCAGGAAATAAAGCTTGGTTTCCGACTGCAACCGCTCTTATACCCCTGGCTTCAGGAACAATCGGGCGAACCTGTCGCTAAGCCGGTCAGGTTCGCCTATGTCTTTTTCGGCAAGACGCCGGTCCAGGAAAAGCGTGTTTCTACGGATCTTGGGCAGTCGATCGACGATTGGTTGCGCCTTTTTGCCAGGATATTGAAAAAAGGGCTCTATCTTGCCAGTTCGAACGAGGCTCTCGAGTTTCTGGGAGTCGAGCGCGCACAACCGTGTCAGTACTGCGAATACGCCTCGTTATGCCGAAGGTTCGAGCGGGAGGCGCCCGCTCGCATGGCGCGGTTCCTGACCGAACTGCATCCCGACAGACTGGCGATGTTCGAAACGAATCCATGATACAGCCGGTTATACTTCCCGACAGCGAACAGCGCAGGATCGCGATTACCACTGAAAACCATGCCTTTGTCTGGGCCAGCGCCGGCGCCGGCAAAACCCACACCCTGACCCTGCGTGCGCTCTACCTGCTTTTAAAGGCTCCGTTTCTGGGAAACGTGAGGGACTTTCCTGAAATCGCCCACCTCTATCACAAATCGGATCGCCGTGTGCGATTGAAAGCCGCCCGCGCTGCCATCCGCTCCCTGGTCCTCACCACCTTTACCCGAAAAGCAGCCGCGGAGATGCAGACCCGCCTCTATGGTTACCTGGACCTGCTGGCCTCTTCTCCCACCCGAACCGAACTGGCAAAGAACCTGGCGGGAAATCGCCCGGATCCCTTGTTCGAAGAAATCTGTGACGAACTGTCTGCGCGGCTTTCGGGGGCCGCTGATTTGGAAGCCGGCTACCAGGCGCTCAGGCAGGGGGCGGAGGCCTTGGCAGAGCTGGCCAGCGAGCTACAGATTGCAACAATACACAGTGTTGCCGCCACGATCCTGAAAAGGCGCCTGCTGGAATCGAAAATACCGGTCACGGCCCGGTTTGCCGAAGAGAACGAGGATGATGGCGGCAATCTGGACGAACTCCTGGTCAACCTCTGGTGGCAAAAAGAGGCTTTTACTGACGCCCGTCTTCAAAAGGATCTAGAGAAGCTGCTCGCCAAGGTTTCCTCCTACCAGGTGCGACTATGGTTTTCGAAGATTTGCCGTTATCGGGAAATCGCCACCCGGTTGGATGCGTGGGAGCGCCCCGACCCCTCGCAGGTCGACCGTTGCCTGGCAGCCTGCGTGGAATTCGGTAACCGGTTGAAGGATGTCAACGGCAAGAGGATCGCGGCAAACGGCCAGCGTCTTGTCGCTCTGGCGTCAGCGCTCCAGGCTCGCGATTTTCATACTTCGTCCTGGTCGGAGTTGTGCAATTTCGTTTGTGAGAATCGGACGAACCTTTTCTTTGACGGCTCGAACACAGCCAAAGGAGTCAAATCCCTGATCCAAAACCTCCCGCCCCATGTCTCGGTTTACTTCCAGAGTCTGGAATGCATTTACCCGATTCTTATGAAAATGTGCCTTTTCGAAGAGCTGGGAGAGGAGTGGGCCGCTTGGAAAAACGTGGTTAAAAGCTTTCTTGACTGGTCGCAAACCAAGGGGGTGGAAGCCCTCGGCATCGTGGGCTTCGATGAGATGATCAGGCGAGCCGCCGATCTGCTGAAAAAACAGCCGCACGTAAGGCAATCAGAGCGCCGACGTCTGCGAGCGCTTCTGGTCGATGAGTTTCAGGACACTGACCCGGAGCAATTGCGCCTTCTCACCGCACTCCTAAGAAAACAAGACAGCCGGGACCACGAAATACTCGGCTTCTTCGTCGGAGACAAGAAGCAGAGCATCTACCGGTTTCGCGGCGCCGACGTCGAGTCAACGGTCAGCTTTGCAACCAATTATCAGTTGCTCACCAATTGCAGTCTCCCTGTCGAGCGGCTCTTTCTCAGCGCCACGTTTCGAAGTCTTCCCTCCATCACCAACGCTGTCAATCGCTTGTTCTCGACCGAACTGACGCTTGTTAACGAGAAGGAAGAAGAACTTCAGCCGGTCAGGCAGGCCAGCGGTAAGCCGCCGGAGTGGATCTGGATCGAATCGGATGATCCTTCCAAACCCTTGACCGCCGGTAAGGCTCGCGCCATGGCGGCCGCAGAGACCGCCCGGCTGATCGCCGAATATATGAGCCAGCCCGAGGCAGACTCCGGCGACGCTGCGGCAGCTTCCCGGAAATACTCCGACATCCTGGTGTTGGTCAGGAGCGGACGGGAGCTAGATGCCTTGTTACCGGTCCTGCAGGAGGCCGGCATTCCGGTCATCAGTTCCGGGGCGCGAACGCTGTATCGGCAGCCTGAAGTGTCAGATGTCCTAAACCTCCTCATTGCCCTTTACAATCCGCTGGACACGCTGGCAGTGGGCGCACTGTTGCGCAGCCCGCTCATCCAGATTTCTGACCCTGATATCTATCGTTTGATCAAGAGCATTCCACCGTCCCGACTGATCCACGGGAATGACCCGCTTCCTGACTTTCTGTCCAAACCAGCCGCGAGTCGAATCGAGACGCTTCGCCTCCTGGCCGCTTCGCGCCATTCAAGCTCGTTGTCCGAATGGCTGCTGGAAATCAGGAAGGTTCTCCCCCTGGCGGCTTACACGGATCCTCTCGATAGAGAGGGTCGCGCTTTTGCCCGTATTAACAGGCTGCTCGAAGCGTTTCGAAGCGAGATGGCAGCAGATCCATCAGATCCCCTGACATGGCTGCTGAGGCAACGGGGCAGAGCGGGAGACGCGGGACGGTTCGATGTGGATTTTGGCGAGGATGTCGGCGTCGCAGACGAAAGCATCGACGCTGTTAGGGTCATGACCGTCCACAAGGCAAAAGGACTGGAGGCTCGCTATGTCATCGTTTACGGATGGGCTGCGATCCTGAACGAGACTCAAGTCGTCGCAAATCACCGCAGTTCCCTTGTCATTCGTCGTTCCAATGGCGGGCTGCGCGGCCCATCATGCGAGCCCACCCAGGACATCGAATTCTCTCTTCCCTGGGGGCCGGTGATGATCCAGTCTGAGCAACTGCAGACGGCCGCCAGGGAGGAGGAGGCCAGCACACGTGCTGAAGCCTTGCGCCTGGCTTACGTCGCGACCACCCGACCGCGTGAGCAATTGACCCTGATCTGTGCGGTTTCTCGGAATCTGCAACTGCCCCATCAGATCAAGGCGCTGCCAAGGACCACAGGCCCTGCCTGGGATGGCCTGCTCCAGATCCGGACGCACGGGGCCGGCGCCGAAGGCTCGCGTGATCAATCAGGCGCGCCCCCCCTGGCTGACAGAAGAAGATATCTGGCTTTCTGGAAAGAGAGATACGAGAAGCTCGAGGCTTGGCCTGATTTCGCATTAGCCCGTCCCTCGGACGCTTCCGCTTCCAGGCGGCAGACGGAAATTGCTGCCACCAAGATCCAGTCCCCTGATCCGATGATCACTGGGCAACTCGTACACGCTTACCTGGAGCGCTGGCTGCTCGAGGAGAGTTTCAAACCGGAAAAACTGACCAGGCTTTGGAAGCGATTAGAACGGGCGCCGGAGGAATCGCGTCTTGCTGCCGAAAAAGCGCTCAACGAGTTCTATTCGGGTTCCTATAAAGCGCGAGTTCAACGCGCCCAGGTGATAGGACGGGAACTGCCTTTTTACATGGCGAAAGATGGCAGATACTGGAATGGCGTGATCGATCTCGTCCTGGAGGAGGACGGGCAAATCTGCGGCGTTGACTATAAGACTTCGGCAGAGAAAGAACAGCTGCCCGAGTCCTATGCGCAACAGGCTGCGGTCTACACTGAGGTCTTGAGACGACTTTTTCCGGACAAAAGAGTGAAATTCGAGTTCTGGTGGCTTGGACCCCAGGACACAGGTACCGCGTAATCCTTGAATCCGCGGGAGACGGGTTATCACAACAACCTGCGGAGCACGGATATCGCGGATGGCTTAGATGCCGTTAAAAGGGGGCCAATCCGACCTTCCTTAGCCTTTTTTCAGCTGGTCGCGTCTGCTACTATCCTCTCGGTTTTCGGAGGAATGAGAGAGAATGAAGAAGCTTCGCGTCCTGCTACCATTGATCGTTATGACTGTCGCCAGCTCCATAGGGTTCTCGGCGGAACCTGTTAATCCAAACGCGACTCCCGAGGCCCGGAAATTGCTCGCTTTCCTGCATGAGATCCAGGGGAAATACACTCTGGCCGGGCAACACAATTTCATCAACTCGGGCTCAAAGTACACTGATCTCATCAAGCTCATCACCGGGAAATCACCCATTATTTGGGGATCAGATTTCAGCTTCGCGTATGAAGGGGACGAGCCTCGTAAGTTTCAGCATTGCGGACCGATAAACCTGACCAATCCTCCTGAACCTCTGGCTTATCTGAAACTCACTCCTGAGGAGGCTCGGGAACGACTGGTTAAGACGGTGATTCGCAAACACCAGGAGGGATACATCATTACACTGATGTGGCACGCCTGCCCTCCTGGCGAAGGAGACACCTGCGACGGCGCAAAGATCTGGGCCATGGAAAGACGGCCCACTCCGGAGCAATGGACCGAGCTTACAACGGATGGTACGCCTTTGAACAGCGCTTGGAAGCGCCAGGCGGATGTGATTGCTGGCTACCTGAAACAACTTCAAGACGCAAAAGTACCGGTGCTTTGGCGCCCCTATCATGAGATGAATGGGGTCTGGTTCTGGTGGTGCAACCAAAAGGGTGAGCAGGGATTCAAGAAGTTGTGGATCATGATGTATGACTACTATGTCAATCATCACAAGCTGAACAACCTGATCTGGGTGTGGAACACAAATGCTCCCCGGAACCGTCCGAACGACGAGGCGTATGCTTACGAGGACTTCTGGCCGGGAATCGAATACGTTGACGTCCTGGCGGCCGACGTCTATCGGAGGGACTGGAAGCAATCCCACCATGACGATTTACTGAAGCTGGCCCAGGGAAAACCAATTGCGCTCGGTGAGGTTGGCGATCCCCCAACTCCCGAGATACTCGATGCGCAGCCCCGCTGGGCCTGGTTCATGCCCTGGGGCTGGCTGGCGACGCTGGGCAAGAGCCCCGAGGTGTTGCGCCGGACTTTGGCCGACAAGCGGGTTCTGTGTCAGGGCGACGTGACAATCGACTCTGACGGGACATACAAGATCAAGCCTCGGTGAGCCGAAACCCGCCGAGGCTGAACATCTTCGGCTCGCGGCTAGCCGCTTTCCTGAACCAGCGATTGGAGTGCTTTCATCTGTCAACAGATGAAGGGTGCGGGAATGCTTAGGAACGATTTGCCACGACGGCTTGTTCAGGCGGTTCAACATCGTCGCTTGCCGGCGCCAGTCGTTTTGCTCCTGCTCTGCATCATTTTGCTGGGCGCATGGGTATTCGTTGAGCTTACTGAAGGGGTGCTGGAAGCCGAGATTCGGGAGTGGGACGAAGGCATTCTCCTTGCTCTGCGGGAACCGGGAAACCTGCGAGACCCAATCGGACCACGCTGGCTCGAACAGGCCGCGCTTGACATCACCGCCTTGGGGGGAACATCCGTCCTCACGCTAATCACCCTGATCGTGATCGGGTTTCTCTGGCTGGTGCGCAAGCGCGCCCTGTTAATGCTGGCGGTCGCTTCCATCGTTGGGGGGGTTGCTGTCAGCTATGGCCTAAAGGACCTGATAAATCGGCCGCGACCTTCGGCGGTTCCTCACCTGGCCGTCGTCTACAGCCCAAGTTTCCCGAGTGGCCATGCCTTCATGTCAGCCGTCGTCTACCTGACATTGGGACTTCTCCTGTTCGCCATCCTTCCACGCCGTCGACTCAAGCTGTACGTGCTTTTTGTGTCTCTGCTGCTGACCTTTTTGATCGGTCTCACCCGGGTTTATCTGGGAGTTCATTACCCGACGGACGTGCTGGCGGGGTGGACCGGCGGGCTGGTCTGGGCGCTCTTGTGCTGGATGCTTGCCCGTTGGCTGCAACGACGAGGGAGTGTCGAATCAGACAAGGAAACGACAGGAATCGAAAAAGCAATGCCATAGGGGCAAGAAAGGCGGCGCTCCATAGGCTCGGCGGTGTTTCGCAACACCGCGCCACTTGGGACGCCTCATACTATCGGCGCCGCCCTGCTTGAGTATCGTCGCAACAGTGTCTTGTGAGGGACCATCTACACTTTTTTCTCAGTCCTCCAAGACAAAGGTGATTTGCATGTTCACTTGAAACTCGACGATGTTTCCTCCATCAAGGCGCACCTGCTGCTCTTTCACCCAGGCGCTCCGTATATTTCGTAAAGTCTTGCTGGCCCTCGCCAAACCCTGCTTTATCGCATCCTCAAATCCGACGGTGGAAGTGGCACTTATTTCCTCGACTTTTGCTACTGACATACCTTTTCTCCTTGTTTGAAGCTGTTTGGGGTTCGACCGGTGGAATCTCGTTAAGTCGATGATAGAACGTGAAGGGACGTCCCGCAAAACCGGGTCGTGAATCCGCCCGTTTTTGCAGCCTCGTAATTCGTTCTGTTCACTTCGCTCTTTCGCTACCGGATAATGGACTTAACCCATCTGACTCCGTTGGAGGTTCCCATGCTGGAACTGTTGATCGTCGCTGTCGTCGTCGCCATCATTGCCGGGGCACTGGGCTTTACAGGCCTGGCCCAGGGCGCTGCGACGGTCGCCAAAGTGATATTCGGCATCTTTCTGGTGATCGCCCTTGTCCTTGTAATCGCCGTGGTAGCAGGGATAAACCTGTTAACATGACCCGCAGCTGGTTGACGTCGGGAGCGTTTCGGACATCATCACCATCCGCGAACTCGGGCATGCTCAAGCGGAACTTTGAAGCCAATTTCAGGACTGATCATTGAGGCCGCTTGGGTTCTCTTTGCCTTTTGACCCCTTTGCCCCTCAAGCCCTTTGTTCTTGCTTACCCGAAAAGCAGGGTTGGACTTGAACCTGCGCAAGAAACGGATTAGGCTGCTTTTGCTGCGTCCTTGGCTCGGGAGCATGTGAGTCGCGTGCGAGCGACGCCCCGAACGTGTTGTCTCTAAAGAACTTATCCAATGCTAAAGAGAGACCGGAGTCCTCGAAAGCAATCGCCCTCCGGAAGGAGGGCTCGTTCACGACACGCGCTGTTCACTGATGAAAACTACTTTAACGCCATCTTTGCTCATGCCAATGTAGGGGCGACGCGCCTGGACCGACAAGGGCGTTTTGTTGCGGTTAATGACCGTTTCTGCGAGATAACAGGATACTCCCGTGAAGAATTGCTGAGCGGGATGACGCCGCTTGACCTGTCCCACCCGGATGATCGTGAGCGCGACCGGGAACTTCTCATGCCGTTTGTCGAAGGCAGGAA
>DAOTAI010000523.1:0-3331 GCA_035593865.1 Acidobacteriota bacterium | reverse complement strand
TGGTCGACGCAGTCGACTGGAACCAAGACGGGCTGATGGATATCCTTGTCGGCATTGCCTCCAGCCCGGTGCGGCTTTTCCTGAACATCGGCAAGTCAGCTCAGCCGGTATTCGGACCGGGGATCGACCTTCAACTTCCTCCAATCATCGAGCCCCGGGCGATCGCTGTCGATTTGAATCAGGATGGCGATTTGGACCTGTTCATTCCCAGCACGCTGGGGTCTTGTTTCCTGGAACGTTCGTTTATTGAGCACGGTTACGCTCCGGCTCAAATGATCGGATTCGAGAAAAAGAAGGATCAGAAACGGCCGCGTCACCGGCGGCAAGATTGAAAAAGGAGGCACAGTGAAAGACCGTAAAGGAGGTTCTACGAGGCGATCGTTTCTGCAGGCCGCTGGTCTGGGCATCGCCGCTACGCGCTTGGCAGAGGCTGGGGCAGTAAACACGCAGCCGGCCGGGAAACGAACTGCCATGGCGCCGGAGCAATTCCGACGGCTTCTGGCGGGGCCGATTCAGTCTCAGCCGACGCCGTTCGATGAGAAGCGGCGGATCGATCACGCAGCCGTTCGGCGCATGGTCGATCGGGCGCTTCGCTATGGTGTTCCAATTTTCGCCCTGACCGCCGGAAACAGTCAGTACCATTCACTGTCTTACGAGGAGGTCAAAGCGCTGACCCGGACGCTCGTCGAGGCAGTGGATGGGCGCGCGATCACGATCAGCGCCACCGGTCAGTGGTGGACCGAACGCGCCGTTGATTACGCCCGATACGCCGAGTCAGTGGGCGCGGATGCCGTCCAGATTCTAATGCCGGCGGTCTATGGGAGTGAGGACGAGCTTGTCGAGCACTATCGCGCAATCGCCCGCGCCACCCGGTTGCCGCTGGTTCTTCATGGGCAATACCCCGAATCGTTGTTGCGAAAGCTCCTCCAGATTGAATCGATCGCGGCCATCAAGGAAGACGGGGCACTGACTTCCTACATAGATCGAATTATCGAGTTCGGAAATCGAGTTGAGATATTCGCAGGGGGGGCCGAAAACCGCTACCTGGTCGGCTACCCGTACGGCGCCAAGGCGTTCTACAGCACCTACTGCTCGTTTGCTCCCGATATCCCGATGCAATTCTGGAAGGCGATAAAAGAGAACGACCTGAAAAAGGCGACCGAGATCACAACTCGCTTCGATTACCCCTTTATCAAGCGTTTTACGCATCCCTTCTGGCACGCCACACTCGAGTACTTCGGGGTGGCCAAGCGTTACATGAGGCCGCCGCAACATACCTTTACTGATGCCGAAATGAAAGACGTGGCGGCTTTTTTTGATGCGCAAGGGCTAAAACCGGAGCAATACAAGGAGTAATAGGAGTGAACACGAATCCAGTGAATCAGGGCGGCGCAAAACCGCTGGTTGCGAACCCTGCCGATATCCGAATCGGCCTGGCTGGGATGGTTGCAGAAAACGATCATCCTTACAGCTGGAGCGCCATTCTGAACGGGTACGAACCCGACGGCCTGGCCGATTGTCCGAATGCCACTATCCGCGGCTATTTGAGCAGGCAGCCGAAAGCCGACTTCGGAATACCAGGGGTACGGGTGACTCACATCTGGTGTGATGATCCGGACAACGCCACCAAAGTGGCGCGAATGAGTCGCATCCCGCACGTCGTCAAGTACCCCGAAGATCTGATTGGCCAAGTGGATGCTGTTCTCGTTCCGACGGATATCGGCCGGGAGCATAAGGAGCGGGCCAGACCCTTCCTTGAAAAAGGTATCCCCGTGTTCATCGACAAACCGCTGGCGGATGCTGAAGAAGATCTCGACTGTTTCATCCGGTGGCATGAGGCGGGAAAACCGCTGATGTCGTCCAGCTGCATGCGTTACGCTCGGGAACTGGCAGAGTTGCGCGGGCGCGTAGACGAGATCGGCCGGCTGCGAATGATCACCGTGACAACCTGCAAGAGCTGGGAACGATACGGTATTCACGCCCTCGAGGCGGTTTATCCTTTCTTGCCACCTTACCAATGGACGAGCGTGGTGAACACCGGTTCCGAGAAGTCGAACGTCGTTCACCTGCAGCATGCTAGTGGGGTCGAAGTGGTGGCAGTCGCTATCGACGATCTGTACGGAGCAATGGGCTGTGTTTCGATTTACGGGACGGCCGGGATGTTGACGGCCTGTTTCGCCGATTCTTTTTACGCCTTTAAGGCCCAGTTGGCGGCTTTTGTTCAATACCTGCGACGTGGCGTTCCGCCTTTCCCGTTCGAGGAAACCATCGAGCTGACTCGTCTTGTGATTGCCGGGATTCGGAGTCGCGAGCAGCACGGGAGACGCTGCCTGCTTCTGGACGACTGCAGAAACTCGGGCGGTTGAGCGGCCAGCGCGGGCCGAATCCGCAAGCCTGGTCCGGTGATTGTCTTTGCAGAAGGAGCATACAGAAGATGTTTGATTTTAGCGGAAAGGTTGCACTTATGGCCGGAGGGGCGGGCTATCTCAGCAGTCCTGCCTGTTTCGGGTTGGTCGAGCATGGGGCCGCGGTCGTCGTGGCTGACAAGAACGAAGCGGCTCTCAATGCACTGATCGAGGAGCTGAGACGTCGACATCCTGGCGCGAAAGCTTGCGGAATTGCGCTGGACATCGGAGATCAGGAATCGATCCGTGAAGCGGTTGAAACAACGGTACGAAACTTTGGCCGATTGGACATCCTGGTGAATGCAACTTATCAGAGTGTCGGAAAACTTGTTGAGGAGCTGACAGGGGCTGAGCTCGATGCCAGTCTGCACCTGAATCTGACCGGCTCTTTTCTGCTGGCGCGAGAAGCGAGCCGGGTGATGAAGTCTGGCGGCAGCATCATCCTGTTTTCCTCAATGTATGGCCAGATCGCGCCCGATCCGCGGATCTACCATCATCCCCTGAAACCGAACCCCATAGAATATGGCATTGCCAAGGCCGCGCTGGAACAGATGATACGATACCTCGCTGTCGCCTGGGCGCCTCGCAACATTCGTGTAAACGCGATTGCTCCAGGTTCCTTCCCTCATGTGCATCAGCAAACTCAGTTTCCCGACTGGATGAAGCTTTTGGCGGCCAAGGCCCCTTTGGGACGTATCGGACGGCAGGAAGAAGTGGCGGGGGCCATAGTGTTCCTGGCCTCGGATGAGGCGTCTTACGTAACCGGACACGTGCTGAATGTCGATGGCGGATGCACCATCTGGTGAGGGACGAGAAAGGAAGATGCGCTTACTCTGGTCAATCATTCTTATAGGTGTCTTCTCTTTGACACCTGTTCATGTAGAGGGTCAGGAGCCGGAGTTTGCCGGCCCGGTCAGGTTGATTCT
>DAOTAI010000522.1:0-3342 GCA_035593865.1 Acidobacteriota bacterium | reverse complement strand
CTGCATGCAAGTCTGCCCGACTGACGCTATTGAGCTTCGGCCGTTGGAAGACAAGAAGCAGATTCGGATCGGCACGGCCTTTTTCGATAAAGACCGTTGTTTGCCTTACGCTTTTGCGCGTCCTTGTATCGTTTGTGAGGAACATTGCCCGACCCCGACAAAGGCGATCTGGTTTGAGGAGGTCGATGTAGTGAATGAAAAAGGCGAGACAGTCAGGTTAAAGCAGCCCCGGGTGAATCCGGAACTGTGTATCGGCTGCGGGATTTGCGAGAACAAATGCGTCGTGGAAGACCAGCCGGCCATACGTGTGACGAGCGCCGGCGAAACGCGCAATCCGCAAAACCAGATCCTGCTCGACGGAGGCGGGTTTTATTGATTAGCTCTGCGCCATCCGTGTAATCCGTGCTATTCGTTTTTTCCGCGGGTATGGGTGCCCGCGGATAGAACGGATAACACGGATCACGCGGATTCACAGGTAGCCTCCTGTCACGACTTCCTGTATATTCACTCAATTATGCAAGCCGGCAGTATCCCGCTCCTGGCTAGATGTCTGATCGTTTTTTTGATCGTCCTGCCACTGGTCGCAGGGCTAGCCGGTCAGGTGCAACAAGAACTTTACGAACGCCTGAATCCAACCGGCTTTGTGAACGACTTTGCTGGTGTTTTCCCGCCGAATCAGCGATCGGAGCTTGAAAGCTTTCTGGCCGAAGTCGAGAGAAAGACAACGAGCCAGATCGCCGTCGTTACGATCTCCTCTCTGGAGGATAACGAGATCCGGGATTTCGCCAACCGGCTTTTTGAACGATGGGGGATTGGAAGACGGGACCAGGACAACGGTTTGCTGATGATTGCCGCGATCCAGGATCGACAAGTCTGGATCGAGGTGGGATATGGCCTTGAACCGATTATCCCGGACGCCCGCGCGGGCCGGATATTGGACCAGTATGTCATCCCCAGCTTCCGCCAGGGCGACTATGCGGGAGGTTTGTCTGCAGGGGCCCGTGCCATCGCGCAGATCATCGCTCAGGAGGCCGGAGTCCAAATCGATGGAGCTCCTGTACGAGGCAGTCCGAGCCGAGAGGTCGAGGGCGGCGGAATCGGTTGTCTTGGCTACATCCTGATTGGAATCCTGATTCTGGTGTTTATCCGGCATCCTTTTCTTTTTCTGTTACTCCTCCAGATACTTGGCGGAGGTGGAGGCGGCTCGCGTCGGGGCGGGTTCGGAGGTGGCGGATTCGGCGGCGGCGGATTCGGCGGTTTTGGTGGTGGGTCATCCGGCGGCGGAGGCGCTGGAAGGAGTTGGTAAATGACCACGGACTGCCGCTGACCAATTGATCGGTTAGACTGAGATAAGGAGAGACTCCAGTGACACCGGAAGAACTGGTTGAGAGACTGAGAGAGGCCAACCCAACGGGCCTGAAATCAGTCGTTCTGTACGGATCGGCTGCGGCCGGCGACCATGTCGGCAAGCGCTCTGACTACAACGTGCTGGTCGTAATGGAACGACTCGGTTTGGAAGAGCTGAAACGGTTCCTCAAACCCTCTGAGGCCTGGATCAAGTCGGGCAACGTCCCCCCGCTGTTGTTCACGCCCGAAGGACTCCGGCAGTCGGCTGATGTGTTCCCCATCGAACTACTGGATATTCGCGATTCGCATCGAATCCTGTATGGAGAAGACCCGACAGCCGACATCGAGATTCAGATGGATCATCTCCGGCTGCAATTGGAACATGAACTCAGGGGGAAGATCATTCAGTTGCGCGAGCGTTACTTGGAAACTGGCGGAAAGCCAAAGCGGGTGGGGGAATTGCTGGTTAACTCTTTGTCGAGTTTCCTGGTTTTGTTCCGAGCTGCTCTTCGCCTGTTTCAGGAGCAAGTCCCCCCGACCAAGATTGAATCCGTAAGACAACTGAGCTCCTACATTTCCTTTGATCCTGGCGTATTCGAAACCGTTGAGGCCTTAAAAGAGGGGAAGAAGAAGCTGCGCGACGTGGATACTGAGGATCTGTTCGGACGCTACCTGCAGACGGTTGAATCCATCGCACAGGCTGTCGACGCGCATCTGTGCAAGTCGTAGGAGGAAGAACAATGGGCAAGATTCTGGTCGTCGTCGGTGTCGTTGTTCTGCTGCTGGTCATTGTATTCGGCATAGGGGCGGTTGGCGCCTATAACCGTCTCGTCAGTTTGGAGGAACAAGTCAACAGCGCCTGGGCGCAGGTGGATACAGTATTGCAGCGGCGGTACGATCTCATACCCAACCTGGTGAATACCGTTAAGGGCTATGCCGCCCAGGAGCGGGAGGTTTTGACCGAAGTCACGCGTCTTCGCAGCCAATGGGGAGAAGCGCGCACACCCGCTGAAAGAACCCAGGCCGCAACCGGATTGGAAAGCGCACTGGGACGCCTGATGGTGGTGATTGAAAATTATCCGGAGTTGAAGTCGAACCAGAACTTCCTGGCCTTGCAGGATGAGCTGAGCGGTACCGAAAACCGCATTGCGGTCGAACGTCGGCGCTTTAATGAAACGGTTCAGACTTACAATTCTTCACTGCGGCGCTTCCCGACGAACATTATCGCCGGGCTGCTGGGATTTGAGGCTCGTCCCTACTTCGAAGCCCCAGGCGCGGCCCGCGAAGCCCCTGAGGTCCAGTTCTAAGAAACGCAGGGGTACAGGGAACCCACAATCACTGAAACCAAAGAACGTTCAGTCTCCTGAAATCCAGTTCGTAGTCCCGCCTTGAGGCGGGCCTTAAATCGACCAATCTACTCGCATTGAGGCCCAGTATTGGGAAATTCCTCGATTTAAGATCCGCCTAAAGGGCGCCCAAAAGGCGTGACTACAAACTGGACCCGGCCCCTGATGCCTGGCCAGCGTCCCCATTTCAACATTTCAACCATTTCGACTTTTTCTTCCGACTGGAGCTCCGCCAGGACCGAAACGTTTATAGAGATACGTGAAGGCTCCGACCCAGGTCCGTCAGGACCGACACGTGACTGGCAGTTGAGCCCAAGCGGCAAAAGCGGCCTTTGCCGGCAGACGCTGACCGATGTGGAGGCGATGCAGGAAGTTCAGGTGCCGGTCCTACGGACCTGGGTCTTCGGCCTTCGGTCGTTCCTATAAACGTTTCGGTCCTGACGGACCTTGATGCGACTGCCAGCGGCTTGATGGTGGTCAGGGAGCAGGACGACAGGTCTCTTAAGGCGCTCGAGATTCCGCGCCATTCGGAATCGCCTAAAGTGGCCTCCCAAAGGGGGTAAAATTGGCCAAGCGCCTTACGCGCTCCAACAAATAGCCCGGATTTCTCACACACTTAATGAAAAAAGGGCCGCCTTTTGTGGTATAA
>DAOTAI010000521.1:0-3343 GCA_035593865.1 Acidobacteriota bacterium | reverse complement strand
GGACCGCGTGGCAGCAACACCCTCGCCAACCGCCCCCACGGCCGCGCCAAGTGCCCAACCGAAAAAGCCCCTCCTGGTCGGTTTGATATGCTCGCCCACGGCCTCTTCTCCTCGCGCGTTTGTCTTCTCCGAAGAGTGCAAGTGTGGTTGCTCCCCCGGATGAATCCGACACTGGGAGCAGCCAGAGGGATGATCCGGGGGTCTGTCCCCCGGATCGACCTGTTGGGAAATGTTCGTCAGAAGGTGAACCGCAGAGCGAACTGAATCTGACGCTGGTTGCCCGCTCTCAGGATCTTGGCGCCGTCCGGCTGGTTGTAGAAGTACTGGCCGGAGGGGCCCAGCAGGCGGGGATGGTTAAACGCGTTAAAGAGCTCCGCCCTGAACTCGATCCTCTTGGTTTCGGTCGCTCGGAAGTACTTGTGCAAACCGAGGTCCCAGTTGTTGGTGGGCGGACCGATGATCGTGTTCGCACCCGCGTTTCCGTTCGGGACAAAGGATCTCACCTGACCTGTCTCGGGATCCGTGTACTCGACCGGTTGCGGGTTCGGGAAGCAGGTAATATCGAACCAACGTTCCGGTGTCCGCTCGGACGCCGGCAGGTTTCCGTTACAGATTCGATCGGGACGAGTTGACACCAGGGGACCAGTCGTAACGGTCCATGGGTAACCGCCCTGCAACGCCCAGATCCAGTTTATCCGCCATCCGCCGAGGATGCCATCCAGAACCGGATGAAGATCGTTCCCGTACGTTTTGCCACGCCCGAAGGGCAGCTCATAGTTGCCGGCTAGCGACAGACGATGACGAACATCGAAGTTGGCCTGGGTCCACGTGCGCCGGATCAGGAGTTTCGGCCCTTCTTCAGTCAGCACCGTAGTACTCAGGGTATGCTCGTTGGCTGTATCCTCGGAGGCGTCAGCCATGGCTCGACTCCAGGTGTATTGAGCGAGGTAGGATAGTCCGTGGCTATGCTCCTTTCGCACGCGCAGTTGCATCGAATGGTAGGCCGAGTTATAGCCCTTGGCTTTCATCCCCTTGTTGCCCGCCCAGCTGGGATTGGCTGTATCGATCTTCTTCTGTAATTCAGGATCGTACTCCGTGGTTGTGGTGGAGCTGTTCAGGTTGACCCCGCGAGACGCAACATAAGCAATTTCACCCAGCAGGGACTGTCCGAACTCTTTCCCCATGGTCAGATTCCAATGCTGCAAGTACCCGGTTGGGTAATAGGGCGCAGTTGGAATAAAGACTCCCGGGCTTTTGGTGCTGACGTAGTCGATTCCGTATGGCTCCTGGTCGAACGAGAAGATATGTTCCTGCTTGTCCGGCCAGAAATTGGCATTCTTCGGGTAGATGTAGCCCAGGCGGCCGGCGAAGGGGGTCACATAGGAACCCATGGTGGTGTTCGAGGCGGTTTCGGAGTTGTAAATGATTCCGTAGCCGCCCCGGATCACCCAATTGCTTTCCGCCAGAGGTCTCCAGGCAAAGCCAAGGCGCGGCGCAAAATCGGTGTAATTCGGTTCAAACCCGTGGTTCGGTCCGTCAGTCAGGTAGTTGAACTGGAGTTTTGCCAGCTTGTCCGCAGGTGCCCCTTGGGCATAGAGCGGAAGCCCCGTTTGGAAGTCCAGCGTCATGAACTCCCCGTTGGTCACGTGGAACGGAGACTCGAAGTCGTATCGGAACCCGAGGTTCAGAGTGAGGCGATCAGTTACCTTCCAATCATCCTGTATGTACACCGAGATAGCGTTACGAACCATCGGGATCAGCTTGTCTTCTCCTTGTCCTCCATCTATAAGGTTTGGAATTCCGACCAACAGGCTCGAGAACGTTGATCCCGTGATCAGGTAAATGTCTCGCAGTGAGCTGGACAGGCTTCCCTCCGTGTTACCCACGTAGTAGCGCGCGTAACCCGCCATCGATTTATAGTCGTGAGTCTGACGCCGCCAATCTCCACCAATAAACAAGGTGTGCTTACCCACTGTCCAGGCAAGATTGTCTTTCAGCAGGAGGGTCTTGTTCTGGGTCTGGGAAGTCGCCTCGCCGCCGATCTGGATCGAGCCCGCTCCGTACAGGTATATGGCGGGAAAGCCTTTGGCCTTGTGAATTCGATCGTGAATCCCGAACTCCTGGCCGTAATTCTTATCGGCCAACAGCGGGCCCGTCCGGTAGTCATAAAACAGGAAGGTGGCCTTAAGGTCGTTAACCAAGGTCGGCGAAAAAGTGTGAGTTTCGGTGATCGACGCGGTCCGCGCGTGCTGGTAGGAAATAGTGTCGTTGTACTTGTTCCACCCTTCACTGACCGTATCGTAATCATTGAAATCGAACGTGCCGAACAGGGAGTCCCTGGCACTCAGGGCGTGGTCTACCCTGACAAGGTACTTGTTCTGGTCGAAGGTTCCGCCCAAAAACTTCCGCAAGTTCAGGAATGGATCGCCATCGTAGTTCGGCATAGGCCACAATTCGTCCATGATCCTGCGGCCAACGGGGTTAATCAGGTTTTGGGGGAGTTTCGCGTCGGGAATCAGCTCTTTGGTGTAGGGGTGATAAAGCTGAACTGGCTGCCTGGAGTAGGGGTTGATCGTCTGGCTGAGGTCCCCAGCTCGCTCGCGCTCGTTGGGCGCGAACCCGCTGCGCAGGCTCCCCGGCCTCTTCTGGCGAAACAACTCGACTGTCCCGAAGAAGAACGTTTTGTTCTTGATTATGGGCCCGCCTAGCGACCCGCCAAATTGGTTATACAGGTAATTGGCCAGATCGGAACGCTCTCCTGTGTAAGCCCAAGGGAGCGCATCCAGAGCCTTGTTGCGGTGGTACTCGTAGAGACTGCCGTGAAAATCGTTCCCACCCGATTTGGTGACCAGGCTGATAACGGCTCCGCCGGCTCGCCCGTACTGCGCTGAGTACATGTTGGTCTGAATCCGGAACTCCTTGACTGCCTCAAGCGCCGGGGAAGAAGCCAGTTCATTGTCGCTCGTATTAGCGTCCGCGCCGTCGATCTGGTAGTTGTTGTAGGTGGTCCGCGCTCCGTTGACCCCAATAGCATAGCCTCTGGAACTCACGGTGCCACGGCGAATGCTTCCTGATTCGGCGCCCGCCGTTAGCTCGGCCAACCCCAGGAATTCACGACCATTCAGAGGGAGATTCTGGATTTTCTCGGAATCGATGACTTCCGCCACTGAGGCGTTCTCAGTGTTGAGAGCCGCCGCCTGCGCCGTGACCATCACCTCCTCGCTGGTTTCGCCTATTTCCAGTTTCAGATCAACCCGCCTGACATCACCGACGGAAAGCGCGATCTGATCTACGACACACTTCTTGAATCCGGGAAGAACCGCAGTGACCTGGTAGGTTCCCG
>DAOTAI010000520.1:0-3344 GCA_035593865.1 Acidobacteriota bacterium | reverse complement strand
AGACCGAGTCTCGCTGACGATCGAACTGATCACGCCGATTGCCATGGAGGCGGGACTGCGCTTCGCTATCCGAGAAGGTGGACGGACCGTGGGCGCAGGAGCTATTGCGGAGATTATTGAGTAGTCGAGGAACACATGATCAACGAGAAGATAAGGATAAGGCTGAAGGCGTACGACCACCGGGTGCTTGATCAGTCAACGACCGAGATTGTCGATATCGCCAAGCGCACTGGAGCCCGGGTTTCCGGTCCTATACCGCTTCCGACGCGGATCAGCCGGTACACGGTTTTGCGCTCTCCTCATGTCGACAAGAAGTCTCGCGAGCAGTTTGAGATCCGCACACACAAGCGCTTGGTCGATATTCTCGAGCCGACTCCGCAGACGGTTGACGCTTTGATGAAGCTGGATCTACCCGCGGCGATCGATGTGGAGATCAAGGCCTTTGGAGCAGAGAAGGAATAGCACCATGGTTGAGGGCCTCATCGGAAAAAAACTGGGAATGACGCAAATCTTCGATGATCAGGGCAATGCAGTCCCGGTGACGGTCATTCAGGCCGGTCCTTGCGTCGTTGTTCAGAAAAAGAACCAGGAAAAAGACGGATACTCGGCCGTTCAGCTGGGGTTGGTCGAGAACAGGAAGTTCCGCGCCAACAAGCCGATTGCCGGTCATTTCAAGAATGCCAACGTTCCTCCTACCCGCATACTCAAAGAGTTCCGGCTGATTGAGGGAGCGAATAACGAGCCGAATGTCGGTGACCAGATACTGGTGGAAGAAGTGTTTCACGTCGGCGATCTGGTCGATGTCAGCGGCCGCAGCATCGGGAAAGGCTTCCAGGGTGTGGTGAAACGTCACCACTTCCGGGGAGGCCGGGCCACGCACGGCTCGATGTTCCACCGTGCCCCCGGTTCCATTGGCGCAAGCGCCTATCCCAGCCGCGTTCTTCCCGGCATGAGGGCTGCGGGCCACATGGGAGGGACAAAAGTAAAGATTCGGCGACTGCGAGTCGTTGACATCGATCCCGAAAACCGGCTTCTGCTGGTAAAAGGATCTATCCCGGGTCATCGTAAGGGGTACGTTTTCGTAACGATATCGAAGTGAAGAATCGACGGCGCTGGCCGCTGACCACTGACGGCTGACCGGAAACACCACGTTGTTTCTGGCGAGCGTCGGTTGGCAGCCGTCAACTCCAGCCTCGTCTGTAACCGAAAAGAATAGTGAATATGGCGGAAGTAGACGTCAAAAACCTGAAGAACGAGGTGGTCGATAAGCTGACGCTCGACGACGCGGTATTTGACTATACCGCGAGTGAAACCTTGGTTTGGGAGGCGGTCAGGGCGTACCTGGCGGGACAGCGCAAAGGAACTCACGCGACCAAGAATCGGGCCCTGGTCAGCGGCGCCGGCAGGAAACTCTGGCGCCAAAAGGGGACCGGCCGTGCCCGTGTGGGCAGCCTCAGGAGCCCGCTGTGGCGTAAGGGAGGAACCGTTTTCGGGCCGCAGCCTCGCGATTACGCGCAGGCGTTGCCAAAGAAGAAGCGTCGCGGCGCCATGAAGATGGTGTTGAGCGACAAGCTGAGAAACCAGAAGATAACCGTTATTGACGAGTTTGTGATGGACACCCCCAGGACAAAAGACTTCCTGGCAGTCCTGAAAACCCTCGACCTCGACAGCAAGGTCCTGGTTGTGGATGAGAAGGAGAATCGCAACCTGTACCTCAGCTCCCGGAATCTGCCGAGCGTCAAGACGGTGACGAGCTCCGGATTGAACGTTTACGATCTGTTGAATCATGAGCATCTTTTGATCAGCAAGCAGGCGCTTCTGAGCATTCAGGAGGTCTTGCAGAAATGAGCACTGAAATTTTTGATATCCTTTCCGCTCCTCATATCACGGAGAAAAGCACCGTAAAAAAGGAAGCGGCCGAAGGACGGGTTCTCGCCTTCAAAGTGAAGCTGAACGCGAACAAAATCCAGATAAAAGAGGCCGTAGAGAAGCTGTTTAACGTGAAGGTCGAGAGTGTCCGGACAGCGAGATACCACGGAAAGTGGAAGAGACAGGGGCGATCTCGGGGAAGACGGCCCGATTGGAAGAAGGCGTACGTCACGCTGAAGCCGGGACAAAAGCCAATTGAATTCTTTGAGACGACGTAAGCTATGTCATTAAGAAGCTATAAGCCAACATCGCCGGGGACGCGTTTTCGCACCGTCCAGACCTCGGAAGAGTTGACCGAAATTGAGCCGCTCAAGAGCCTGACCATCGGCAAAAAGCGGATCAGCGGACGTAACAACAAGGGACAGATCTCGATTCGCCGTCGCGGCGGAGGACACAAGCGGCGTTATCGAATTGTTGACTTTCGACGGGAGAAAGATGGAGTTCCGGCCGTCGTCGCGGCTATCGAATATGACCCGAACCGCAGTGCGCGGCTGGCGCGGCTTCACTATCTGGATGGCGAAAAGCGCTATATTCTTGCGCCTCTGGGATTGAAAGTCGGCGACCGGGTCATGTCGGGGCCGGATGTGGACATCGTTCCGGGTAACTCCTTGCCGCTGTTGAACATCCCGCTCGGGACGACGATACACAATATCGAATTGGTACGAGGCAAGGGAGGCCAGATGGCGCGAAGCGCCGGCGCCGCCGCCCAGCTCGTCGCAAAGGAAGGCGATTACGCGCAGGTTAAGCTCCCGTCCGGGGAAGTGCGCCGGGTGCACATACTGTGCCGCGCCACGATCGGGCAGATCGGCAACCTGGATCATGAAAACGTCTCTTACGGAAAAGCAGGCGCTACGCGCTGGCTTGGCCGCCGGCCGAAAGTGCGCGGCGTGGCGATGAACCCGGTCGACCATCCGATGGGAGGCGGCGAAGGAAAGACCTCGGGTGGCCGGCATCCGAGCTCACCCTGGGGTTGGAAAACCAAGGGCATGAAGACACGCAACAATAAGCGAACGGAGAAGTTTATTGTGCGCAGGAGAAAGTAAAGAGACTGATTGACGCCAAGCGATTAAGAGGCGACGAGATGCCAGCTCTTCAATCGCCCATCGTCAACAAAGGAGAGAGGCTGCAATGCCGAGATCAGTACGTAAGGGACCTTTCATAGACGACCATCTCGCTAAGAAGATACGACACCTTAACGAGACTAACGAAAGGGCCGTCATCAAAACCTGGTCCCGAAGATCTACGATCATACCGGAGATGGTGGGACACACTGTGGCAGTGCATAACGGCAAGAAGTTTGTCCCCATTTACATTACAGAGAACATGGTCGGGCACAAGCTGGGCGAGTTCGCCCCCACCCGGACCTTCAAGGGGCATACGACCAAGACGGAGAAGGCTGCAAGGCTTAAGTAGGC
>DAOTAI010000519.1:0-3357 GCA_035593865.1 Acidobacteriota bacterium | reverse complement strand
TGGCGAAGCATTAGGGCCAGGACCGATCTCTTTTTGAAAGAACCTATTTTGTGAAACCCTAGACTACGAACTTCAAAAGTGGAGGATGCTCGCACCGTCGATCCCACGCCGGAAAGTCCGGTGTCGGACTCTGGAGTCCGACCACTATCAGTGTGTGCTCACATTACGCACCCAGTTGCACCCTCGCGGGCTTTAGAGCGAAGGGTTTCCTCCACGCGGGCGCGTGCGAGTGAATTGGTCGCTTTAAAGCCCGTCTGAAGGCGCTACTACGAACTTCAAAAGTGGAGTTCTAGGCAAGTTGTTCAGGTCCGACCCGGGGGGAGGAGGTGGTCGCCTTCGCAGGGCGGACGATCCCGAGCTTCTGCATCCGAAACTGCAACGTGGAGCGGTTCATCCCCAGACGTGCGGCAGCGCCATTCGGCCCGCCGACGACCCAGTTGGTCTCCGCCAGGACAGCCAATATATGTTTGCGTTGCGCCTCCTGGAGGGTGTCGTGATTCTCCGGACGTGGTGTGGACGTAGTTCGTGGCTGAAGATCCGAAAGAGGAATTTTCAAAACCGGGCCGGTTGACAGAATAACCGCACGCTCAATGACATTCTGCAATTCGCGAACGTTTCCCGGCCAATGGTACTTCACCAGCGAGTTCATAGCCTCGGAGGAAATGGTCTCGACAACCTTGTTGTTGCGTCGTGCAAACTGCTGGGCAAAGTGACGGACCAGCAAGGGAATGTCTTCCTGGCGCTCGCGCAACGGGGGTACTCGGAGCGGGAACACATTGATGCGATAGAAGAGATCCGCCCGAAACTTCTGCTCATCCACCATCTCCGCTAAGTCCCGGTTCGAAGCGGCGACCAGTCGCGCGTTACTGCGAAGCGTCCGGCTGCTGCCCAGCCGTTCAAATTCGCGTTCCTGGAGCACCCTGAGGAGCTTCGGCTGCAACTCAAGCGGGATCTCGCCGATTTCGTCCAGAAAGATAGTCCCCTTATCCGCCAGCTCAAAACGGCCGATTCGTTGCGCGATAGCACCGGTAAAGGCGCCCTTCTCGTGTCCGAACAACTCGCTCTCGAGCAGTCCCGTGGGGATCGCGGCGCAATTCAGCTTCACGAATGTGTGTTCTTTCCGCCGGCTCAAATTGTGGATGGCACGAGCGATCAATTCCTTCCCCGTTCCCGTTTCTCCCAGAATCAACACCGCAGAATCCGTGGGGGCGACCGTCTTGACTTGCTGCAACACCTGGCGGAGCGCAGGACTTAATCCCACAATCTCGTCAAAGTTCATCTCGGTACGGATCTCGTCCTCCAGGTAAAGCTTTTCCTGAGCCAGCTTGTCTCTGAGATCCGCGATCTGGCCGTAGGCAAGTGCATTATCGACCGCGATGGCTACCTGGTTGGCAACCTGCGTGGCAAACTCAATCTGGTCTTGGCTGAAAGCCTGGAATTGTCGGCTGCCCAGTCCCAGCACGCCGAGCGTCCCGTGCCGGCCGTTAAGCGGCAGCAGGCAACCCGATTTGATGCCCTCCCGGAAGATGACACAGGAATCACCAGCATTCGCCGGCTTCATATCGAGGACCAGCGGCTTTCCACTCAGAAAGACCTGTCCCGGAGGGGTATTGGCGATGGGTACCAGGCTTTCTTCCTTTAGAAAACCTTTGCTCTCCGGGAAGTCGATCGCATAAACGCGGAGCTGATTCGTTTCCGGATCAGGAAGATCAACTGCCACTACGTCACACTGTATCGAACGTCTCACGCTGCCGACAATAGCGCGCAGAACATCCCTCAGGTCAAGATTGGATACCACCCCGTTAGTAATTTCCAGGAGCAGCTTTAATCGATCGCGCTCCTGCTGCAACTCCTCCTGCTTGCTCTGCAGTTCTTTCTGGGCAAGCAGCGAGGCTTCAAAATTCAGGGCATCGTCGATGGCAAGAGCCACCTGGTTGGCAACAAGAGACAAGAAATCGACTTCGTCCTCCGAATAGGCATCGGAATGGATGCTTCCGAGCGCCAGGATCCCGATTCGCCGATGCACAGTAGTCAAAGGAAGCGCACAGACCGACTGAATCCCGCATTCCTTCAGCCACTTGGTCATTCGCGGAAAGCGTATCTCGCGATCAACGAACCGCATGACCAACGGCTCCTGATGCTGATAGACCCAGCAGGTCAAAGTTTGTTCAGGAGAGCACTCTATAGGCGGCTCGCCGCTGCCGTCTTGATCACACTTTGAAAGAAGCCACTGGGCCCGTCCGGTTGCTTCGTCATACTCTGCAACCCCGATAAAGTCGAATTTGATCACCTCTTGCAATTCATCGGCGAGCGCTGAGAACAGCTCTTTTGGTTCACGATGCGCGCTGATAGCCTGCGAAACACGAAACAGCGCCTCGTATCGATCCGCCAGCTGCAACTCTGATCGCGTTTGCAGCAGAGCGCCCACACTAGCATACGTCATGAGAGCTCCTTCCTAACCGCCGGTGACAAGAACCCCTTGACGGTTCTGATGGGAGGCTGTGCGGGGGCGCGCGTCAGGCACACCTCCCGCTGTTGCGATCTATATGAGTCTGGACGCATCACGCAAGATGAAGGATTCAGGTCAAATTCGGTTACCCTCTTCGGCAACTCGTGCGAAAGCCGGGAGGGATTTGACCCGATGCCTGGGCCTGGGATCAGATTCTGTATAACATTAAGAGAGGTATGCAACTTCCTGTTAACCCGCCGGTCTTCCCGATGCTCGCAAAACGGGTCGACCAATTGCCGACGGGCGAAGAGTATATTTTCGAGCCGAAATGGGACGGGTTCCGTTCGCTGGTCTTTCGTGACGGCGAGGAGATCCTGATCCAGAGCCGCGACGGCAAACCGCTGAACAGGTACTTTCCTGAGCTCCTCAGGCCTCTCCAGGAACAATTGCCTTCTCGGTGCGTGCTCGATGGTGAAATCGTCGTCGCCCGAGACCAGGCGCTCGACTTCGATGCCCTGCAGCTGCGTATTCATCCTGCTTCGTCACGAATCAAGCTCCTTTCCCAGCAAACCCCGGCATCAATCATCTTCTTCGACCTCCTGTGCGAGGGGGCAGTGGACTTGCGTCACGTGCCGTTTCAGGAACGTCGTCAGCGGCTGGAGTCCCTGCTTTCGTCGGCAGCGCCGCCGATCCATCTGACGCCTGCCACCACCGATCGGACGGTAGCGTGGGACTGGTTTCGACGCTTTGAAGGCGCCGGCCTTGACGGGGTGATCGTGAAATCCCTGTCCGGACGATACGAACCAGATAAGCGGGTCATGCTGAAGGTTAAGCACGAACGTGACTGCGATTGCGTGGTGGCAGGCTTTCGCTGGCACAAAAAGGACCGGACAGCGCTAGGATCGCTT
>DAOTAI010000036.1:0-19874 GCA_035593865.1 Acidobacteriota bacterium | reverse complement strand
CGCCAATACCGGCAAACAGATCAACGAATTTGAAGGGCAACGGGTGTTGCCAGTCTGAAATCCGCTTTCTGAAGGGTAGATCGCCGTGCGGTTCTGCGACGCAGTCATCGCCGATTCCTACTGCGGCGGAATCCCGGGTCACAAAAGGGACAGCCGCGTCTTGCTCAAGGATCTTGTGTTCGATCTTTCGCGAACGCATCGTATCTCCAAATAGCAGAGTGGACTGACGTCCGTTGACGCCAACCTATTGTGCACTAGAGGTGTGACAGGACCCTCCGCTGGGACCGCTTTGGGACAGTCCCTTACCCTGAGGTCACTCGTCTTTTATTATGGCCGGACTCTCCAGCTCCAGAGTCCGGCATCGGACTTTCCGGCGTGGATTGATGGTGCAGCATCCTCCGCTTTTGCTGGACTCTGGAGGTGAAATGGGGGGGTGAAATGGGGACGCTGGCTGTAGTCGAAATGGGGACGCTGGCTAAAAACTGGGACTGCAACTAACGCCTTAACAACGACTTAACACAAGTTTACAGAACTCGGATTTTCGTGAAAGCAATTGGGGCGGTTCTGCTAAACTCTGCGGATGAGCCAGATATTTCGATGCTTGACGCTTTTTCTCGCGACCTGCGGTCTGATTGTCTATGCTCAGCCGGCTAAGAAGGCTTTTGAAATCAGCGACTACTATCGAACCGTTTTCCCCGGTGCACCATCGCTCAGTCCCGATGGTTCAAAGGTCGTCTTCGCGGTTCAACGTTATGATTTGCCGAAAGGCAAGGGCTGGTCCGAGATCTGGATGATGAACTCGGATGGTTCCGAACTGCGACAGATGACTTTCGGTCAGCACCAGGACACGTCCCCTGTTTTCGCACCCGACGGCCGTCGATTCGTTTTTTCGCGAAGAGTGAACGAAAAACCCCAACTCCACCTGATGCGCATCGACGGGGGAGAAGCGAAACGGCTCACGAACTTTTCTATGGGAGTCACCGACCCTGTATGGTCGCCGAACGGCAAGTGGATTGCGGTGACGGCCGAGGTTTTCCCAGAATGCGGGGCGGACAGCGACTGTAACGAGAAGATCCGAAAGACCTGGGAAGAAGGCAAATTGAAGGCCCATATGGCCGATGAACTTCTGTACCGCCACTGGACCAGCTGGGCGGACGGCAAAGTCAGTCATGTGCTGCTGGTGGATGCTGAATCGGGTCAAGTCGTTCGAGATTTGACTCCCGGCCGCTGGAACAGTCCGATTTTCTCGCTTGGCGGCGACAGGGGTTACGACTTTTCGCCAGATTCAAAGGAGCTTTGCTTCGTTTCAAATCGTGAGGCCGACCAGGCCTCGACCACCAATGCAGACCTATGGATTACCCCCATCGAGGGGGAAATAGACGAACACACAGCCGTCAACATCACGGAAGCCAATAACGGCTGGGACGGCTCTCCCCTCTATTCCCCGGATGGTCGGTACATCGCCTACCGGAGCCAGGCAACACCCGCTTATGAGTCCGATCTGTTCCGCATTGCTGTCTATGATCGGCAATCCAAGTCGGTTCGGTACCTGACCGACCGGCAGAACTTTGACAACTGGGTGGATGAGATTGCTTGGTCACCTGATTCGAAGACGATTTTCTTTCAAGCCGAAGTGCAGGCCCGGACTCCGCTTCTTAAAATCGATATCCAATCAGGCGCGATCTCAAAAGTCCTTACCGACGCAACAATTACTGCCTGGGAATTATCGAGCGATGGCAGGACTATCGTCTATGGACGGCGCAGCATCGCCGAGCCACCCGAAATCTTTCTGGCCTCTTCGGATGGCGGCCGGCGGCGCAGACAACTCACCGAATTCAACATGGAATTGCGGCGAGAGGTCGACATTCGTCCGGCCGAGGAAATGTGGTTCCAAGGCGCCGGGAACTACAAGGTTCACACTTTTGTTATCAAGCCGCACGACTTTGACCCAGCCAAAAAGTATCCTCTGATCCTAAATGTCCACGGCGGTCCCCAGCAGCAATGGCTTGATTCCTACCGCGGCGATTGGCAGGTTTACCCGGGTAAAGGATACGTGGTGGCCTTCGCCAATCCAACGGGATCAAGCGGCTACGGGCAGGACTACGTGGATGCAATTGCCTGCGACTGGGGAGGACGGGTCTTTGAGGACCTGATGAAGGTAACGGACGGTCTTGAGGCGCTTCCATACGTGGATTCGTCGCGGATGGGAGCGATGGGATGGTCCTACGGCGGTTACATGATGATGTGGTTCGCCGGCCACACGGACCGGTTCAAGACTCTTGCCGCTATGATGGGCGTGTACAACCTCACGGCCATGTTTGGATCGACTGAAGAGCTGTGGTTTGTCGAAAAGGACCTTTGCGGGCAGCCGTGGAACTCCGAAGCCTACCGGAAGTGGTCGCCCTCAGAATACGTCGAGAAATTCAAGACGCCGACACTCGTGATTACCGGCGAGCTTGACTACCGCGTGCCGTACACCCAGAGCCTGGAGTTCTTTACTGCTCTCCAGAAGATGAAGGTTCCTTCCCGATTGGTTGTTTTTCCGAACGCCGGACACTGGCCGAGTTGGTATGAAATGGCGTTTTATTACGATGTGCATCTCGACTGGTTCCATCGTTGGTTGGGAGGGGGCAAGCCGCCTTGGGATCCCGAGAAGTTTCTGCGCAACCAGGTCTTCAAGAGCGAGAAGTAACGAGTTCCCAACGAGAGCCGAAAAGCGCTGTACCCAGTCGGACGATCCTGACCATTGCACCGACGACCGACTCAAAAGATAAACGGTCGGGCGTCGGTATTCAGGTCTTACGGGGCACCTACGGGCGCATGAGAGGCCGCCCCTTCGCCGGCGGCCAACTCCTGTTCGTCGACTTGCATGTCTGGCACTTCGCTGTGCCACCAACGGCGCAGGCGGGCGGCCCAGTCGTCAAAGAAAGTGTAGACGACCGGAACCATGATTAGCGTCAGCAGCGTGGAAGTGATCAATCCGCCGATGACCGCACGTGCCATAGGCGCCCGGAACTCTGATCCGGCGCCGATTTCAAAGGCCAGCGGAAGCATGCCGAATATCATTGCAGCGGTCGTCATGATGATCGGACGCAGCCGAACCCGGGCGGCGACGATTAAAGCGTTGGTACGCGATTCTCCTTCTCGTTGCTGCCGGTTTGCATAATCGATCAGCAGGATGGCGTTCTTGGTGACCAGGCCCATAAGCATGATGAGTCCGATTTCCGACATGATGTTCAGAGTCCCGCCGGTAATCCAGAGAGCGAGCGCGACACCCAGCAGTGACAAGGGCAACGAGAGCATGATTGCTGCCGGATGGAAGAAACTTCGAAACTGGGAGGCGAGGATGGCGTAAATGAATACGATGGCCAAGATCAAGGCTCGACTCATGTAATAGAGCGTTTCCCTCAGGTCCTCCGCCTGTCCCGTATATCCGATCGTGACACCGGGGGGCAGTTGAATCTGGTCGTTCAAAGCCTTGATGTCAGCAATGACATCTCCCAAGGCTCGGTCCTGAATTGAGGCTCGGACGCGAACTTCACGCATCAGGTCCCGTCGGCGGATTAGCGAAGGCGCCTCCGATTCTTCAAGCGACGCCACCTGAGAAAGAGGCACAGAAGCGGGCATATTGCCGCGATTGTCCAGCATCAGCGTGGCGGCGCCGCCCAAATCCACGACAGGCACGTAGATTTCCGCCAGGTCATCCTTGAGTTGTCGCTGTCCTGGGTTGACGCGCAGGCGGACGTCGTAGGCATCGCCGTCAGAGTCCTCGTACTGCGAGACGACTTCGCCGGCAATAAGCCCTCGTACCGTCATGGCAACGGTACCGAGGTCAAGTCCCAGGTCGGCGGCAGCCTGACGGTCGAGCTGCACACGCACTTCGGGGCGAGGTTCGTCCAGGCTGGTGTCGACGTCGACGGCCCCTTCGACCTGCTCGACATTTTGGACGACCAGGCGTGCAATGCGGTCGATCTCGTTCAAATCGGCTCCTCTTACGCTGATCTGGATCGGCCTCGCGTCACCTAACTGCTCGGCCTCTTCAACGGAGGTCTGAAGGCTGGGCCACCGGTCGAGATCCAGACGAACGAGTCTTCGCAGTTCGAAGTCGGATATTTCCCTTTGATCTTTCGGGGTGAGCTTGACGTAGATGTTCCCCTGATTAACGGAGCTGGTTCCGGTTCCAATGCTGACCAAGGTGTAAGCAACTTCGGGATAGCGCTTGAGCGTTTCATGCAGCCGCCCAGCGATGACGGCTGTTTCTGCCAGCGTGGTTCCGGAAGGCGCCTTGAAAGACACCTGAAACTCTTCCCGATCAAAATCGGGCATAAAGTCGCTGCCGGTTTGGCGCAACATGGCGAGGCTTATAACAATACAGACGGCGCCGATAGTAAGTACGACAAGCCGATGCCGCAGAGACCAACCGAGCATTCGGGCCAAGACATTCTGCAGTCGGTTCAACGCGTCGTTCATTTTCTCCAGCTGCCGGGACAGCCATCCACGGCGCCTGTGGCTTTCGACCGCGGGATCGTACCAGCGGGAAGAAAGCATCGGATCCAGGGTGAAAGAGACAAACAACGAGACCAGCACGGCAAATCCGACGGTCATTCCAAACTGGTAGAAGAAGCGGCCGATGATTCCTCCCATAAAGGCGACCGGCACAAAAACCGCCAGGATGGTAAATGTCGTCGCCATGACGGCCAGGCCGATTTCTGCGGTACCATCCAGGGCCGCCGCCATGTGGTTCTTGCCACGTTCCATGTGGCGCACGATGTTTTCTCGGACGACAATCGCGTCGTCGATCAACATGCCGATGGCGAGCGAGAGCCCCATCAGTGTCATGACGTTCAAAGTGAATCCCAGCGCTTTCATAATGATGAAAGCGCTTATGACGGCAATCGGGAGAGTCAGCCCTGTGATCACGGTGCTTCGCCAGCTGTTCAGGAAGGTGAACACGACCAGAACAGTGAGAATCGCGCCCAGGATCAGTGTGGTTTTCACGTCTTCCACCGAGTCGACTATGAATATCGAGTTGTCGCGGACGATCCGCAACTCGACGCCTGGAGGCATCTCCTTCTGAAGCGATGCCAGGTGTTCTTTCAGTTGATCGGCCACCTCCACGGTGTTAGCACCGGTTTGTTTCTGGATTTCGAGGACCAGGGTTGGCTGGCCGTCGACCAGTGCCAAGGACCGCTGTTCCTCGATCCCGTCGACGACCTGGGCCAGGGCCGACAGCCTGATCGGGAAACCGTTCTTCTCGGCGACGATGATGTTTTCAAAATCCCGGGGGGTCCTCATCCTGCCGGCAATCTTCACCAGGGATTCTCGGGCTCCCTGTTCGAGCTTCCCGGCCGGTACCTCCAGATTTTCACGCTGTAAAGCCTGCATGACCTCGGCATAAGTCAGTCCGTAGGCCTGCAATTGGAACCGGTCAAGCAACACCTGGACTTCACGGCGGGAGGCACCCACAATGGTGACTTTTCCCACACCCGAAACATTCTCCAGCCTTCGCTTAATGACCTTTTCGGTTAAAGTCGTGAGAGTCTTGGCGTCGTGCGACGAGGACAGAACGGCAATTGAAAGGATCGGCAGGTCTTCTATTCGGATCTGCTGCAGGACCGGTTCCTCAACCTCGCGGGGAAACAGGCTGCGTACCGTGTTGATCTTGTTCTGCACTTCCTGGAGCGCGACATTCAAATCTTTCTCGAGCTGAAACTCCACGAGCACCGAAGACAAACCTTCGGTACTGATGGAATCGATGTGTCGGATGCCCCCTATCGGATTGACCGCCTCCTCGATGCGGCGGGTGACTTCCGTCTCCACTGTCTCGGGGCCAACGCCCGGGTACACGGTTGTAATGCTGACAACCGGAATGTCCACTTGGGGGAAGAAGTCGACTTTGAGCTCGGTATAGGAAACGAGTCCGAGCACCACGAGGCTGAGGACCATCATGGTTGCGAATACCGGCTGACGAATGGAGAGGTTGGAGAGAAACATAAAAAGTTGAACCTCGGACTAACTCTGTGGCGCAACGCGCGAGCCGTCGGCCAATTCCATGTACTGCTCAACAACGATGACGTCCCCGGTCTTCAGCCCTTCCGTGATCTCTATTCCTTCAGGTTGCTCCCGGCCAAGTGTGACTTCACGTTTGCGGGCCGTATCTCCTTCAACGACAAAAATGAAAGGAGTCTGACCGGCCCGTCGCCACACGGCGTTGAAGGGAACGAGATAACCTTCGTCTCGGACGTCGGTGATAATCCAGCCGCGCGCAAACATGCCGGCTTTCAGTTTTCGGGAATGGTTTGGGACGGCCGCGCGAACGGATATCGACCGGTTGATCGCCTGCACCGCCGGATTGATGGACTTAATCCGCGCTTCAAACAACTCTGCGGGATAGGACAGGACATTGAAGCGAATGGACTGACCTTCTCTTAGGTGTCCGAGTTGGTTCGAGGAGACGAACAATTCCAACTCCAAACGTTGATTGTCCACGATTCGGTAAAGCGGGGCATTGGCGTCGGCGTGGCTCCCCTCGTTCAGATATTTGCGCTCGATCTGGCCGGATATAGGCGCGTAGACCCGGCAATCGTTCAGCCGTTTCCGGGCTATGGCAATCGCCTGTTGAGCTTGCGCGATCTGAGCTTCAGCCAGGCGGAGCTGAGCCCGGGCGTCTTTAAGCGCCATTTGCGCAGCCTGAAAGTCACGGTCGGTGATGCCGCCGGATTTCAGGAGATTCCGCGCCCGTTCATCCTCTATCTTGGCATGCTCCTCCAGAACCTCGGCGCGTTCTCGCGCGGCCATGGCTGTTGCCAGGTTGGCTTCGGCCTGCCTGAGTCCCAGAAGGGCATCGGTTTCATCCTGCTGGGCCAACAGTTCGCCTTTCTCGACATAGTCCCCCTCTTCCTTCAGGAGAGCGAGCAGCCGGCCGCTGGTTTCGGTCTTAACGTCGACCGTTGCTGTCGAGATCAACGTTCCCGTAATCTCCACTCGGTGCTCGAGTGGCGTCGGGACGACCGTTACAGTTTTCACAGGCAAAGGAGGAGGCGTTTCGCTCCTTGCTGTCGCCGTTTGCTGAGAGCAGCCGGGGAAGACGACTGCTCCGATCAGTGCAAGGGTGCACAGTGCGACCGATCGCAGCCGTGGAGTTCTTACGAATTCCGCAGCCGCCGGCTGTGGTGAAATTGAAGCACGCTCCTCACTACGGGTTGGTTTGTTGGCCATCAATCTTCTCCACGGGATCCAAGCCCATGACGTATCTCAGCTGGGCACGCGCCACAGTGTGATCAAAAAGACTTTGGAACAGATTCATTCTTGCCAGCGAGACAGCCGTCTGCGCGTCCTGGACGTCGAGAGTCGTGGCGGCACCGTAACGGTAGTTCTGCTCCATCAGTTCGAGCACTCGCTCGGCCTCCTTAACACTGGCCCGGGCCGCCTCTATCGTTTGTTCGGCCCGCTTGATTTCGTCGACGGCGGTCTGGGCCTGCAAATGGATATTATCCTCGGTTTCGGACCTGGTGAGCCGTACAATCCGCTGGTTGGCAACCGCCTGTTGAATCAAACCTTCTCGTCGGCCGCCGTCAAAAAGCGGCAGGTTGAGAGTGACGGCGAGGGACCAGCGTGTAAATTCCGGGTTCGCAAGGTTGGTCGCGTCCCTGGCCGAGAAACCATAAGCTCCATTGAGATCGACCCGCAGCCGGCTTTCCGCGCTTGCCAGTTTCCTCTGCTCCTCGGCTTGCTTCTCATTGAGCCTCAAGCGCTGAAGCTCCGGCCGTCCGGCAAACGCGTCGCTTACAACCTCCTCCAAGGGAGGCACTTCCACCTTACGATAAATCAAGTCCCCGACCGCCCTAGTCGGAAAGTCGGTGGATCTTGCCAACAGGTTATTAAGCACGGATCTTGCGTAACGGATTCCGTTTTCAGCCCGCAGCAGTTCCGGTTGCGCATTGGCAAGGCTCACTTCCGATCGAAGAACATCCACTTGAGTCGCCGCGCCTGCTTCATATCGAGCCCGGGCCATGGCGAGGTGTCGTTCGCGCTGCTTGATGGTATCTTGCACGATTTCCAGTTGTTTTTCGGCCAAGAGGAGGGCATAGAAGGCGCGGACGACCTGAATCTTGATGTCCTGTTCGGTCTTGGTCACGTCGATGCCAACTCCTTCACGCTCCAATTTGGCCAGCTGGAGAGCCGTCCCGATTTTGCCGGCCGTGTAAAGAGGCTGGGCAACGGTCACTTCGTAACCGAATAGGTTGGCTGCGAGTGCCCGCAGTTCTACACCCGGAGGAAGGAAATCGTCGAGAGTAGGGGCATTTAACAGGCTAGGATCCCGCCATCGCAGGGCCGAGGTCTGCACAGAAATCGCGGGAAACGCCTGAGATTTGACCTCCCTGATCTGTCCTTCCAGGATCTCGGTTCGTGCCCGAGAAGCGAGCACCTGGGGATTACGCTCCAGGGCCAAAGCGACGGCCTGATCCAGAGTCAAGGTTTCGGGTTCGGAGGCAGTTGGAGACTGCGACCGAACCGGCGCCACAAGAAACAGTATGATCGCCAGGAGACGTTTCGACTTTCTGAGCATACAGATTTCTTCCTTACGGATGGGGAGAGCAACAACCGCCGGCCCCCTTCAAAATCAAGCGAACAAGTCGGCGCGCCAAGTCCCCTGTAAGGTTCGGTTGATTAATTACGAGGGTACTCATCAGGTTCGACCACCCTGTTCGATACGTCCGGTCAGTATATACGAACTGGTCAAGCGTAAAGTTTACCGGAATGTAATGCCGTACGGCGTACATCGTTTCGCAAAGCAAGGGAGTTCGTCAGTTGATGATCACCTTCACCACTTCATCCTCGTAGGCCGCGTTCAGTGCGAAGGCCTTGGCGGCTTCTGTCAAGGGAAAGCGATGGGTAATCAGGTCGGCCAGACTTACTCGCCCGGTACGCACCATTTCAATGGTCCGGTTATAGGTGTGCTTCATCCGGCGGGAAAACTTGACGGTAAGCCCTTTCCTGCGCGCCGGCGCAGCGGGCAGCGTCAGACTGGACTCACTTGGAATCCCGACCAGGATAACGCGGCCGCCGAGACAAGCCATGTCGATCGCCTGTTCGACAGCCAATCCTCCCCAGGCTGCTTCGATGACAACATCCACGCCTCGGCCGCGAGTGAGGTCGACGATGGCCTTCACCGGGTCAATTTGGTCGATCGGAATGACATCATGAGCACCGAAGCGGCGGGCGTATTCCAGTCGCCAGGGAAGGCGGTCCGTTACGAAAACCGGGTGGGCGCCCGACAGCAGGGCGACTTTGAGGATCAGTAGGCCGATCGGCCCCGCCCCAAGGACAGCCACGCTCTCATGAACGCGCAGGTGCGCAAGATCGACCGCGTGAAGAGCAACACCCAGAGGCTCTAGTAAAGCTCCTTCCTCGCTGCTGACCGATGAAGGAAGTTGAAAGCAGGTTCGGGCAGGCACCGTGAGATATTCACGCAAAGAGCCGTCATCCGGCCATAATCCGCAGAAGTGAAGCCGGCGGCAGAGGTTCGGATGGCCGCGCTCGCAAAATTCGCAGCGATGGCACGCAACGGCAGGGTCGATCGCCACTCGCGCACCGACTGCCAGAGAATTGTCGTTGCCATCTCTAGACTCGGGTCCGGTAGCGATCACACGACCTGCGAATTCATGTCCAAGTACAAGCGGGGATTCGAGCTTAACGTCGCCAATGCAGGCGTCGCCGTATGTGTGAAGATCCGATCCGCAAATTCCGGTCGCTTCCACTCTTACGAGTGCTTCGCCCGATCCCGGCTGGTGTGGCAGTGGTACTCTTTCGATCCTGATATCGCGCGCGGCATACAGTCGAGCCGCCCACATGGTCTCACTCATCTTCGTCCTCTTCTTTCAAAATCACGATTGTATCAAGGTTATTCGCTGGCTCTAAAAGCCTTTTCAGTCTATAGTTACAACTCGTGAAGCCAAGGGAGGAGTTGGTTGTTGACGGGAACGTCACCGTCAGTCTGGAGCGTTGTGTGGTCATTGTCGGAAAGAAGGAAGTCAGTTTAACAATCACCGAATGCTCGATTCTGGCATGCCTGATTGCCCGCCGGGGAGAGACTGTGAAGCGGGAGGAGATCATTCTCGAGGTCTGGGGTGATACTTTTGAAGGCAAGCCGACCACGGTGAACACCCACATTCAGCGACTTAGAAGGAAGCTGGGAAAGGCTGCAAAGGCCGTACAGACGGTACGAGGCATAGGATATCGCTGGAAGAGGGCGTAGTTTAGGCCTGGCTCAGGCCGATCGAGTAAGGAAAGGATTTTCCCTCCTCTCCCGTCCTATCGTGGTCTCTGGACCATGGCCGCAGTGAAGCAGCTTGTCGTCGCCCAACGGCAACAGTTTTTCGTAAATGCTTCTGATCAGAGTCTCATGAGACCCGCCTGGCAAGTCGGTTCGGCCCACTGAATCGCGGAAAATCAGATCTCCACAAAAGATGTGGTTGTTCAGCTCCAGGCACACCCCGCCCGGCGAATGTCCCGGAGTGTGATGCACCCGGAATTCCAGGGTCCCTACTCGAAGCAGGTCGCCGTCGCCGTAGTACTGATCAACCGGGGGAGCTGGAGGATAGTTCAAGCCAAACCAGGCTGCCTGCTGGCTGAGAGCGTTGTAAAGCTGCTCATCGTCGGCGTGCAGGTAGATCGGCGCCTGAGACTTTTCCTTAACAGATCGCACGCCGCAGATATGATCCAGATGTCCGTGGGTGTTAGCAATCGCGGTGATACGGATTTTTCTGGCATCCGCCAATTCAAGTAGCGAGTCGGCCTCGTCTCCGGGATCAATGTAAACCGCCTCATGCGTCCGCGGGCACACAACCAGGTAACCGTTCTTCATGAAAGGTTCGACAGCGCGCTCAAATATCAGTGGCTCTCCAGTGGACATGCGATGATTTTACAGTAAGGACCCGGTCTGTGGTTTCGTCTTTGGTACGTCTCTGATCCGCGTTCCGCGTTATCCGCGGGTTACTCGTTTGCCCGCGGATTAGACGCATCACTCGGATTACGCGGATTTTTTCTCTCAAGTTACAATCCGAGAGTGGAAAAACAACAGTTAGAGGCCATTCTGTTTGACGCTGTAGGTACTTTGATCCATCTGAAGGCGCCGGTGGGGAAAATCTACCTCGAGCGAGCGCAGCGGTTCGGGTTTGAGGCGTCCGATCGTCAAATCGCCGCCAAACTCGACGCCTCCTTTCGGACAGCTTTCCGCAGGCAGGGCCCTCTGGCATTTCCAACGCGGGAAGCTGCGGAGATTCCCGGATTGGAGCGGGAATGGTGGAGGTCGGTGGTTCTCGGCACATTCGCTTCCCATGGAACAATCCCTTATTTCAACACTTTTTATGAGGATCTTTTTGAGATGTTCGGGACCGGAGAGCCTTGGCGCCTGGATCAAGATGCGAGGGCCGTTCTCAGCGCATTCAAAGACCGAACGGTTAAGATCGGCCTTGTGACGAATTATGATTCACGGGTCTTCAACGTACTCGATAATCTCGGAATCCGGTCCTTTTTCGACGTGATTACGATCTCCTCGCAGGTCGGCGCTGCTAAACCGGATCCAGCCATTTTTGCCGCGGCCTGCGAGGCGCTGTCTTCAACCCCAGCGCTGACTTGCCATATCGGCGACGACCCGGAAGAGGACTGGGAAGGCGCGAAACGAGCTGGTTTGAAGGCAATCCTGTATGATCCTGACGGACGCCGTGCACACCTCAACGCGCCGCGTCTCTCCCGGCTGGCCGACCTCGTGCCGGCTTTGCTATAGTCGCCTCAACTATGAACAGGTTAATAATTAGAGCGGCACACAGTCCGGACAGCGATGACGCCTTCATGTTCTACGCCTTGGCTCAAAAGAAAGTGGATACCGGGGAGTTTGATTTCGTCGATCATCTCGAGGATATCGAGTCGCTGAATCAGGCAGCAACCAAGGGTATTTACGAGATCACCGCGTTGAGCATCCACGGATATGCGTACGTGGCGGATCGTTACGCGCTTCTGAACAGCGGTGCCAGCATGGGAGAGGGGTACGGACCTATAGTGGTAGCCCGCAAGGAGATCCCGGTCAGCCGTTTGCGGGATGTTGTGGTAGCGGTTCCCGGAGAGAGGACGTCAGCTTTCCTGGCCTTAAGAATACTGGAACCGCGCGTTGCCTGCCGGGTGGTCCCGTTTGACCGCATTCTCGAAGAAGTAGAGGCTGGCCACGTGGACGCGGGGTTAATTATTCACGAAGGTCAGCTCACCTACTCAGAACGGGGACTGAAGAAAATTGTGGATCTGGGAGAATGGTGGCTGGAACAAACCGGACTTCCTCTTCCGCTGGGTGGGAACGCTATCCGTCGTGATCTCGGTTCCGCAGTGATTGAAAAACTCTCGAATCTCTTAAAGCGGAGCATCCGGTACGCATTAGAGCACAGAGAGGAAGCCCTGACCTATGCTCTGGATTTCGGCCGGGGGCTTGATCGGAGCCAGGCGGATAAGTTCGTAGGGATGTACGTGAACCAGCGTACCCTCGATTATGGCGAGGACGGACGCAAGGCGGTGCAGCTGTTCCTGGACAAGGGGGTCGAGGCAGGAGTGCTCCCCAGACGCGTCGAGGTCGAGTTCGTCTGACCGCCCTAGCCCCAGTCAGCGGTCAGTGCGCCGGAACTGGTCTACAATCTCCCTAATCTTTGCGATATGTGCGGGGGTGGTCCCGCAGCACCCCCCGATAATATTGGCACCTGCCTCGAGCATTGCCTGAATTTTCGGGGCCATTGTCTCAGGCGTCTCGGCGTAAACGGTCCGTCCGTCTATCCACTGGGGCAGTCCGGCGTTGGCTTGTGCCAGAATGGGCAGGGTAGTGGCCGAGCGCATCTGCTTGACGATACTGATCATCTGATCAAATCCGAGTCCGCAGTTGGAGCCCACGATGTCGGCCCCTGCCTCAGCCAGGCATTGAGCCGCTTCCTCGACTGAGACGCCCCAGCTCGTTCGGAACTGGTCATTCTTGCCTTCGAAACTCATCGTGGCGGCAACCGGAAGTCTGGTCGCGTCCTTGGCTGCCCGGACGGCGATTCGCGCTTCCTGGGCGGCCATCATCGTCTCGACCAGAATGAAATCGACGCCCCCATCCGCGAGGGCGATTGCCTGTTCTGCAAAGACGTCATACGCTTCACGCTCGGAGAAGAGACCAAATGGCTCCAGAAGTTCGCCGGTTGGTCCGATGGATCCTGCCACATAGCGTCCCTCCGGACAAACGGCGCGTGCCAGTTCGGCGGCTTTCTGGGAAAACTCCCTGACCCGATCTCCCATTCCATGGCTTGCGAGTCTTGGCCGATTTCCGCCGAAAGAAGCAGTTGAGACGAAATCGGCGCCGGCCGAGTAGTAGTCGCTATAGATGGCTTGTACGAGGTCGGGATGGGAGACATTGAACTCCTCCGGGCAATGTCCGGAAGGCAGACCTCGTTGTTGAAGCTGGGTGCCAAAGGCGCCGTCGGCCACCAATATCTCGCCTTCAGCGAGCCGTTGCAGTATTCCTGCCGTCATAGTTCCTCCCCACCGGCCAATTAATGCTTCGGGAAAAGCAGTGCCGCGCTGAATTCGTCCTGAAAGTCGCTGCGACCTGCAAGCTCGACGTATTCTATCATCTCAGCCAGAGCCTCCGCTTTGCGGCGCGCTTGCTTAGAGCAGAGCACGGCTTCCGCCCCGGCCATCGCTGCGTTACCGATAAAATGAATTCGATCGGGAGACATCGCGGGCAGGAGTCCGATGTCGATGGCATCGGCTCCGCGGATGTGGTTCCCGAAGGCGCCGGCGATGTAAACCCGCTTGATATCGTTGACCGTGACGGATTTTTCTTTTAGCAGGATGTTTATAGCGGATGCGATCGCGCTCTTCGCCAGCTGAAGCTGGCGCACGTCTCGCTGAGTTAGCTCTATCCACTTGCCTGCAGCGCCGGTGGGCACGACACGAAAGCTGTGCCCTCCTTCACGGTTTGTAGCGATGCGACGTTGAAGGGGCGTACATGATCCGCGCCGAATCTCGTCCGGGTCCAAGATCCTTCCAGTTTCATCCACAATCCCGGTCCTGACGAGAAGGGCCAGCAAGTCCATGAGTCCAGACCCACAGATCCCAATGGGATTGAGGTTGCCAATGGTGCGGTAGGCGAGATCACCGTCCTGAACATCCATTCGTTCAATCGCGCCGTGTGCTGCTCGCATTCCCCAGCTGATCGCCGCGCCTTCCCACGCCGGTCCGGCGGGAGAGGAGCAGCAGATGAGGCCCTGCCTCGATCCCAGCACTATTTCCCCATTCGTACCGATATCGACGACCAGCTGCAGCTCGTCTGATGATTCCAAATCGAGAGTCGTCAGGACCGCGGTGATGTCACTGCCGACAAAACAGGCCAGATTGGGCAGAAAGTATGCAGTCCCGTTCTCGTTCAAAGACAGCCCGATCTCCGCCGGCTGTATGGTGACCGGTCCCTGCAGCGCCGGTGTATAAGGAGCGGCGACAAGGTGACGGGGATCGATCCCGAGGGCGAGGTGCTGCATGATGGTGTTGCCGGCGAAAACCGCTTTGTAAACGTCTGATGTTGAAACCCCGGCTTGCTTGCACAGCTCGGCAAGAAGCCGGTTGATTTGTTCGATGATCAGCCGGCTGAGCAGCCCCAGGCCACCCGGGTGTTCCATCACGTACTTGGCTCGCGTAATCACGTCGGCGCCGTGCGGTTCCTGGGCATTCAGCGCCGAAGTTACCCCCCGGACCTCTCCCGAGTTGAGATCGATCAGCTTAGCTACCACCGTCGTGGTGCCGATATCGACACTGAGGCCGTACAGGCGTGACGATGTATCTCCGGGCTCGATGCCCAGCAGCACCTCCTGGTCCAGAAACGCGGTCACCGTCGGTGAGGATCCGCGCAGGAGTGCGGGAACCTTGCGGATCAAATCCAGCCGGGGGCGAGGACATCCTCCCAACGATGCGAGCAAGGCCTCGAGGTCAAAGTACTTTTCCCCGAGGCGGGGAGCAGGTGTGATGAGCACGCGCTTGCGGCAGTCCGGGTCAAGAGGAAAGGCCGATTGAGTTCCGTGCTCGAGAATCTGATGCCCGACCACACGGGATTCGGGAAGAACCGTGCAGGTGCAGTCTCCTTGAACCAGGGCTTGACAGGAAAGGCGTACACCCCTGGCCAGTTCCTCGGCGCTCAGGAGGTCAAGCTCGGTTGAAGTTGGAGGCGCGACTCCCTGGTCGCACTGAACCCGGCACTCGCCGCATGTTCCAATGCCTGCACAGGACGATTCAATTAATATCCCCAGCTCGAGCGCTGCGTCTCGCAGAGAAATCCCTTCATCGAACAGGGAACTGCGTCGATCTGGAAGAAAGGTGACCCGTCGCTGAGGCATAACGATCGATAGCGTGACGATTCTGCCTGGCGAAGTCAAGAGAAGGGTGGGGAGGAAAGCCGCGTTGGCATCGACTGCAGGCCCATCTACCCGGCTAGACGATAGCGTCGCGCAGGTACATGGGGATAAACTGGTCGCGCGAGCGGCGGCGAAAGAGCATTCGCAGCTTCCGGATGCTTGCCTGAATGACCGCCCGGTTGCCGAGGACCTGGCGGGTAACATCCCAGACGATATGCGGTCGTCTATAAAACTGCAAATACGCCTGTTTCTGCAGTTCGAAGAGTCTTTCCTCGGACAGGTGTTTCCGCTGAAAGGCTACCTGGTCGCTGGTCAGGCTGTCCCAGTTTATGTCGTCGAGCCGAATTTGTCCTTTCTGCACGCAGTCTTTGAAGATTGCAGTCCCCGGGATAGGTATGACGATGTTGAAATTGGCCCGAGTCAGCGGCAGTTCCAGAGCGAGCTTGATGGTATCCCAGACTTCGTCTTCGGTTTCATCTTCAAAGCCGATCATGAAGTAGCCGACCATCGCGATCTTGCTGGTGTCGGCGACCATTTGAGCTTTCTCCCGAATAGTATCGACGGTGACCTTCTTCTTGATCAGGCGCTGGATTCTGTCGTTTCCGGATTCGATTCCGACGGCAATAGCCCGGCATCCGGCCGCTTCCATCACTTTGACCAACTCCGGTGTCAACGAATCCAGTCGGACACCAACGGGACAGTCAAACTTCAGGCCGAGTCCTGAATCCAGCAGAGCTTCGCAAAGCCGTTTGGCGTATTTCCGATCCAGGGTGAACTCATCATCCATGATGCTGAAGCTCTTAATCCGGTAACGGCTTTTCAGACGTCTCAGCTCTTCTACGACGTTTTCGACACTCCGGTGGCGCAGCTTTCTGCCCGAGAGCCCGGGGGTGTTGCAGTAAGTGCAGGGATACGGGCAGCCTCGCGTGGTCACAACCTGGTAATACTGGCCTTCCCAGACAAAAGGAGGGTAGGTCTCCGGCCGGATCAAGTCCCAGACAGGAAGACCGAAACTGTCCAGGTCGGTCCCGAAAGCCGGCGGATTAGCGACAATTCGTCCGTTGTCGTGATCCCGCCACACAAGGCCGGGAACAGTGGCGAGTTGCTCCGCCGGGACTGACGTTCCGAATTCCGCCAGGTATTCCACTAGGCGAGGCAATCCCTCCTCCGCTTCGGATTGCCAAGCGAAATCGAGCGTTTTCATGCCGTTGAGCACGTATTCGCCTAACTGAGATGGATGGGGGCCGCCTGCAAGGGTGATTACACCAGGATCGACTTGTTTAGCGATCCGGGCATGGTGGTGGACATAGTTGTGATCACGACTGAAGCATCTGAAGCCGACAATGTCGAACTTTCTTTCCTGCAGGAAACGCCTGAAATCGCTGAAAGTAAAGCCTTCTTTGGGGCAGTCCAAAATTGTGACGTCGAACCCTTGGTGCACCAGGGCAGTGCCAAGGTAGAGAAGCCCGAGGTCGGGAGATACGACATAATTGCTCCCTTCACGGATAGGGAGAACGAGGAGAATGCTAGGCTTCATTGTAATGACGATTGACGATCAGGCAATAGCAACTCGAGTATATCGCTCCGGTTCGTCAGACTAATAATCAATCATCAGCAATCAATCGTCAATCGTCAACTGGAAGCCGCTGGGTCAACACTGAGCACAATCTGGCTGTCCTCGACCCGGATATCTTTTATGTGAGGCGGTAGTCGGAACTTTTCCCGATTCTCGGGAGCATCGAAAACCTTATACATGGCACGCTCGAGGACAAAACTCGGGAGCGGAAGAGAGCCCAGGCGACCACTTTCAGCATCAAGGCGCAGTTGACGGTCTTCCACTCGAACCTTCCCGGTGATCGAAAGCGTGAGCATCTTTCCGTAAAGTCGAAAGGCGACATAGAGGTGAGTGTAATCATTGTCGAGCGTCACGCGCAGATCACGAATGGATTCGGCGGCTTCACGCTCTTCGGCGCTCAGTTGTGCAGTGTTATCGGGTCTGAGAGCCAGCGCCAGCACCGAGTTTAATTCGGTCTCTGAAAAATGGAGATCATAAGGTGACGCTCGGTTGACAATCGCCTGTTGTACGCCCGCGATTTTCTGTTGAGCCCTGGCGGTGGCGTCAGTGTCGCGCTCGATTTTCGGAGGAGCCGGCAGGTTGAAGATCAGGCCGATGATCAGAACGGTAATTGCTGGAGAAACGATACGAGCAATGCGGAATATCTTCCGCCAAAGGGTGGGTGGCGGTCTCAGTCCCTCCTCAGCCTCTTCCACCTCCTGCTGGAAGATGGGCCTGGCTTCGGGGGGCCGATAGCGATCGAAAATAATACCGCAGCGCTGGCACTCTTCTCCTCCAACCTGCTCCCACTGGCAACTTGGACAAACGATGGTCCGCATCAATGTCCCCTCCCACCTCTGTCAGCGGCAATCCCAGGCTGCATTATCGGGTGGAAGATCAATTGGGTCAAGCAGTTTTGAAGGATTTGGGGGGCGAGAACTCGAAGGACGCAAAGGACTTCAAGGACTTCAGGGACTCCAATGACTCCAAGGGACTTTGAGGACGCAGGCAGTTCACGGGCAATAGGTTGGGAGTTCCTTCGCGTACTTTAGTGGCCCTGCTGTACTCCCGTGCCAGGTTTGGTAAGATGAACCATACCTCTAGGGAGGGTGAAGGTTCAGACTGATGAAATCGTCCCGCATCCGCAACCGCTGGCGGCTGCTGTCGGCTTATCTGGCAAGACGCGCAGAGGTCGCGGCTCTCCCCATCAGCCTGATCATCGAAAATACCGCGAAGTGTAACCTGAAGTGTCCCATGTGTCCCCGGGAGTTTGGTTACTATCCTCCCGAGGATTTCGACTTTGATCTGTTCAAGCACATCATCGATCACGTCCGACACCAGACGGAGTTGGTATTCCCGTGGGGTGGCGGCGAGCCCCTCATGAATCCCGATCTTTTTAAGATGATCCGGTACTGCAAAGACGCGGATATTTTCACGGTCGTCTCGACCAACGCCACCTTGCTGAACGAGGCGCGGAGTATCCGCCTGCTGGAATCGGGCTTGGATCATCTGATCATTGCTTTCGACGGCACGACTCCGGAGGTATACGAGAAGTATCGAAAAGGCGCCAGATTCGAGAAGGTCCGGGCTAACATCCTGAGATTCCTGGAGATCAAGAGACAGTGGAAATCCGAGATTTTCGTGGTGCTTCAGATGGTCCGGCTGCCGGACAATCGGCACCAGATCAGGGATTTCCAGAAGATGTGGGCGATTGACGGGGTCGATGAAGTTCGAATCAAGGAAGACGAGATCGTCATACCAGGTGTGGCGCTGGAGGAAAGGCTTAATCATGATCGCAAGCGCCACCCTTGTTTTCTGCTCTGGCAGGGGCCGGCGACGATCAACTATAAAGGCGATTTCTTCCCTTGCTGTTACACCTGGCGGTCGCCGCCTTTCGGAAACGTGCGGGAGAGTTCTGTTTACGAGCTGTGGAACTCAGAGAAGATGCAGAAGATTCGTGAGGCTCACCTGCGGGGCGATTTGAGCGAGTACCCGGATTGCGCGAATTGCCACGCTGCGAATCCCAGGCTACCGGTGATCCTGGGCAGCTTCCTGGTGGATGTCTATAAACTCAGGCGGTGGATTCCCAAGATGGAGAAGATGGCCATCTTCTACAAGGCACCGCTTTTTCGGGATAGATAGATTTGTGGGTATGAACATTCTGCTGATCCGAGCCAAACCGACGTTTATGGACATGATCGTCGGGATTCCCATAGGGTTGGCCTATGTGGCGCCTATGGCCGAACGACGTGGGCACCACGTGGAAATTCTCGATCTTGCCCTTGAGACCGAGCCCGAACCAGTCTTGATATCGAAACTGAAAGAGCGCAAATGGGATTTGGTCGGGCTCAGCTGCATGACTCCGGAGTTTGAAGGCGCGGAGTTTACGGCACGTCGGATCAAGGAGTTCGATCCATCTTTGCCGATATTGTTTGGCGGTCAGCACCCGACCATCGTGCCCGAGGAAGTCGTTTCTCAAGATTTCTGTGATTTTGTTTGTATTGGGGAAGGGGAGGAGACTTTCCAGGAGTTTGTTGATGCCTGGTCTTCGGGCGGCGACCTTTCACAAGTTGCCGGGCTGGCCTTCAAGGAAAGCAATGGACAAATCAAACGCACCGGACCGAGGCCGCTGATTGCAGATGTCGATGAAATTCCTATGCCCGCATACCATCTGCTTGACATGGACCGGTATGCGGAGGCAGATTCGGCCCGGTATCCTCCTAAGTACAAACGAGCCATCCAGATCTTCACCAGCCGGGGATGTCCTTGGCATTGCACCTATTGCCATGACCTGTTCGGGAAGCAATTCCGCGGGCGGGGCCCCGAAAACGTTCTGGAAGAGATTAAGCTGCTCTACGAGAAGTACCGGATACAGGAATTCATGGTCGAGGATGACA
>DAOTAI010000518.1:0-3383 GCA_035593865.1 Acidobacteriota bacterium | reverse complement strand
ACGTACTACGGGCGACGAGGAGTACTTTCTGTTTGAAAGAGTCCGTTCAATGGATTTCATCGATTACGGGTTCGAGGCTGAGTTCATCGGCCGTCTCCCGGTTGTAGTCCACTGTAACCCTTTGTCTGTAGACGATCTGTTCAATATTCTTAAGTACTCTGAAGGCTCGCTTCTCAAGCAGTATAAGAAGGATTTCCTGGCGTATGGTATTGACACCTACTTCACTGATGATGCGATGAGAGCTATTGCCGTGCGCGCTGAGACCGAGCGGACAGGCGCTCGTGGGCTGATGACCGTTTGCGAGAAGATTTTCAGAGAGTACAAATACCGACTACCCGACACGACTGTTAAAGAGTTTGTCGTAGATCGCGACTTGGTGGAGGACCCCGGTGCTGTCTTAGCTCAACTGGTAGCAAATCCAACTATGCATCGCGCTCGGGTTCTCCAGTTTCAGCTGAAGAAGTTCGAAAGACTTTTCGATGACAAGTACGGAGTGCAGATCACTTTCACGCCGGAAGCGGCAGAGCTTATCGCAAATCGAGCTGCCGAGGAGGGCAAGGAACTCATTGAGTATTGCGAGAACCTGTTCGGGGGCTACGAGCACGGACTTAATCTGCTTCGCAAAGTCTCAGGGAAAACAAACTTCGTCATTGACCGCGACGCTGTGCTGGACCCCGCTGGCGCTTTGGAGCGGTGGATTAAGGAAACGTATCGATAAGGCCTGATACGCTTGAGCCAACCTGGGGTTACACAAAAATGTGTCACCCCAGGCTGGCATGTCTCCCGGCCTTCAAGCTTGAAGTCGGTCGCCTCCGGCTGGACCGTCGCCCGCCAAGGCCCTCATACCTGCCATTAACATCGAGCGTGGCCGCTCTCTTCGTTAGGTTCTTTCCCGCTCTCGGGGATTCTAAGGCGAGGTGTTATTCTGGTGACATAGCGGCTTACTCACTCCTTTGTCGCCCGCCGCCGACATGCCCCTGGATAAAGTTCGATCACATCCCAAGGAGGTGGCCATGCAAGCATCAGTCGACAGCGGAAGTTTTCGGGCTAGGGAAGAAACGGGCCAAGTTCGTTTCTCGCAGAGTCAAAAGGCCATGGCAAAGGGCCTCGGTTGGTTCAGTATTGGCTTGGGGGTCACCCAGGTGATCGTGCCGGATCGTCTTTGTACGTTTATCGGAGTACCGTACCGCCCAGGTCTTATGAGACTGATGGGGGCGCGCGAAATAGTCAGCGGAGTCGGCATCGTGACCCGCCCCGCCAGGCCAAACTTCTGGCTATGGTCGCGCGTGGTAGGGGACGCCCTGGATCTCGCACTTCTGGGCATGGCGCTAGGGTCGGACGAATCTGAGCGTGATCGGGTGGTAATCACAACGGCGGCTGTGGCCGGAGTTGCTGCTATAGATATGATTTCGGCTGCAAGCGCTCCGGATGGCGAACCCTTACGCGTCCGCAAAGCGATTACGATAAACCGTCCGATCGATGAAGTTTATCGTTTCTGGAGGGACTTCCGGAACCTGCCTGGATTTATGAAGCATGTCGTTTCCATAGAGATTCTTAGCCCTGATCGATCTCGGTGGACGGTCACTGGGCCGGTCGGGACCCATATACGGTGGGATGCCGAAATAACCGAAGACCGTCCAGCTCAGGTAATTGCGTGGCGCTCCGTACCAGAATTAGAAGTTGAGAACTCCGGTTCGGTCATGTTCAGGGAATCACCTCGTGGCACAGAAGTGCATGTTGACATTACCTATCATCCACTTGGCGGTCGGCTGGGCGCCTGGACGGCGTGGATCAGTGGCGAAGAGCCGAGTCAGCAGCTACGGGATGATTTGCGTCGCTTGAAGCAAATGCTGGAAACCGGGGAGATTGCAACGACGGCGGGCCAGCCTTCGGGAGCGTCAGAAGCGAGTCTGTTCGGCAAGTTTATTGCGAAGAGTAGGGGGTAGGAAGATGAAAGCCAACTGCTATCACGGGAAACACCAGCTACGGGTGGAAAATGTCCCAGACCCCGCAATCCTGAATCCTCGGGATGCGATCGTGCGGGTCACGTCGACGGCTATTTGCGGCTCGGACCTCCATATATACAACGGTTTCATTCCTGCTGTGATGGATGGCGACATTCTCGGACACGAATTCATGGGCGAAGTAGTCGATGTTGGCAAGGAGGTCAAGAAGTTGAAGGTGGGCGATCGGATTGTGGTTCCCTTTCCGATCTCCTGTGGCCAGTGCTTCTACTGCCAGGAGGGATTGTTCTCGCTGTGTGACAACTCGAATCCCAATGCGCGGCTGGCTGAGAAAATATGGGGTTACTCTCCGGCAGGCATCTACGGTTACTCGCACATGCTTGGTGGATATGCGGGTGGGCAGGCTGAATACGTGCGAGTTCCCTACGCGGATGTTGACCACATGAAGGTGCCACCGGGAATGGCGGACGAGCAGGTCCTGTTTCTATCCGATATTTTCCCGACCGGATACATGGCGGCAGAGGCCTGTAACATAAAGAGCGGTGACACGATAGCTGTCTGGGGATGTGGACCAGTGGGCCAGTTTGCAATCCGGAGCGCCTTTCTGCTTGGGGCGGATCGCGTGATTGCCATTGATCGCTTTCCAGAGCGGCTGCGAATGGCGAAAGAGAAATCGGGTGCCGAGACATTGAATTATGAACAGGTAAGCGTGAACGAGGCGCTGGCAGAGATGACGGGTGGACAAGGGCCCGATTCCTGCATCGATGCTGTGGGCATGGAGGCGCACGCGCCCGGCGTGTATGGATTGTACGACCGGGCCAAGCAGGCTGCCATGATGGAGACAGACCGTCCGGTGGCTTTGCGCGAGGCCATCATGGCTTGTCGAAAGGGCGGCACCGTTTCAGTCCCCGGCGTATATGGTGGCTTGATAGATAAGGTTCCTTTTGGGGCGGCCATGAATAAGGCGTTGACCTTAAAGACTGGACAGACGCACGTCCAAAGATACATGAAGCCGCTGCTGGAGCGGATCGAGAAGGGCCAGATAGACCCGAGTTTCGTTATAACTCACCGAATGCCACTCGAAGATGCCCCTGAAGCCTTTCGCATGTTCCGTGACAAGGAAGACGAGTGCATAAAGGTGGTCTTAGCTGCCTAGCGGATATCGCTGTTTCAAGTCAGATTCGCCAGTCGCCGATGAAGCCGCTGGGAGAGACGCAATACCCAACACGCGAGGGCTAGGCACCGGCACCGAGGTGAGGGCACCGAGGTGAGGGACAGTCCCTGACCTCGGGCGGGTGTCAGGCGTTAGGGACAGTCCCTCGCCCACCTTCCGTAGCGGGTGCCTACCGTGGAGCCAGGGAGCGCTAGCCCGGATTTCTCACAACCGAACGCTCGGCGGGCAAATTGACCATTTTTCGG
>DAOTAI010000517.1:0-3393 GCA_035593865.1 Acidobacteriota bacterium | reverse complement strand
GCTTGAGGCTCGGCTGGTCGTCTTCGGATCCTTTGAGAGCGATGAGGAACTGGCTCAGCTTGAGGGCTCTAGCGGCGTTGAGTTTTCGCGTTCGTCGCGCTTTCCAGCCTGGGGCTCAAGTTCCCTGGAAGCGAGCTTCCCCTCCGGCGGCGGCCGGCTTACGTATGCGAGGGTCCCGGCTGACTGGGGATGGCAGCAGGAACTGCTCCTCTTTGTCTGGAGTGAGCAGCCGGCCGAACTTACGGTAACTCTTCACGACGATCGGGGCCACGATTTCTCCAGGCGCTTTTCCTTGCGCAAGGGGGTCAACCACTTGCAGGTACCGCTGCAAGACATCGGCTCCGTCGACCCACGACGAATGAAATCCATCAGCATTAGTAGCCCCGGACCGGGACGGTTCTACTTCGACTACTTCGCCTTGGACCGAGCCCATCCCGTCCTGGCGGAAAGAGGACGTTGGGACGCCAGGTACTCGATGGAAGTGGAAACACCGCATGTCAAGTGGGCTAAGCCGCTTCCAGGCAGTCCGATCAAGGCGTTCATCCTCTCCCCCGTCCAGGACGGCCGCGGAACGATCGAGCTGGCCCAGCGCCTCGATCTGGATTTTAGAGCAGCCAGCTTAGGGCGCAGTTCTGGAATCAACACGTGGGGGTTCGGAGACTTTTACGAGCAGCGTGGTCCCGGCGGAGAGTTCATGGATGAAGCCTTCAACCTGGCATTCGATTACATCGCTCATGATTTGCTGACCGGCCCCCCCTATGATGTCATCATCTGGCCGGGTTTGCACCCGTGGGAGAAGTTCCCGGAGGAGGTCCGCAACGAGATTATCCGCCGGGTTCAGGCGGGGGCTGGTCTCGTGCTGATCTATCCCATGAGCAGGGAGAGCGAATCGGCGGGTCAGTTGTGGCAGTTCTGTCCTCTCAAGGGTTTCCCCGGCTCGATTCCCGAAGCCAGAGGAAGCATGCTGGAAATGGACAGGTCGGAGTGGCGGGCGGCAGGCGAGCATTACATCACTCGGGGCATCGACTTTTCCCTCTTCCCCTGGGGCCGCATCGGTGTCGTTCCTGCGCAGCCCAACGGCGACGTCTTGGTTCGGACCGACCAGGGCAATCCCGTCCTGGCCGCCGGACAATTGGGAAAAGGAAGAGTGGTGGCCTTCTCCTTCCCGCATAGGGGGATGCTGCCCGCCGTCGACAACCTCTGGGAGACCGGGCTGAACTATCCTTACTGGGAATACATGTGGCCGATGCTGGTGCGCTCCGTGACCTGGGCCGCGGGACGCGAAGGGAGCGCCGCGATTTCCGGCGTCCGACGGGACGGCGGTCGCTTGGTGGTGACTGTCCAGGGGGCACCGACCGGCGCGAAAATCAAGGCGCGGTTGAGAGACGAGTTTGGAGGCACCGAAGGCGAATGGGAGGTTCCTGTCGACTCCGGCCAGGCTGTTGTGGAGCTGCCGTCTCAGCTACAAGGAGGACTGCACATCGCCGAACTAAAGCTCGTGAGAAACGACGCTGTCTACGATTCGGCTGCCTCTAGTTTTGATACCCCTCGTGCCGTAGAAATCGTCTCGGTCAAGCCGGCGCAGGACCGCGTAAAACTGGGGGAGCCGGTTACGGCAAAAGTGTCGCTCAGCAGCTCGCGGCCGGTGCCCTGCCGGGTTTCCGTGCGGTTGTTCGACAACTGGGATCGGTTAGTGGCTCAAACCTCCAGCGAGGAGAGCTGCGAGGGCACCGTCTCCAAAGAGGTTCGGCTGGACTCAAAAAGTGTCTTGACCCACCTGGCGAAAATCGATGTCCAGGTTCTTGCTGATGGTGTCCAGAGTGATCGGAAGATCAGCAACGTCTTCATCCTTAAGCCCCGAAAGTGGGATGATTACGACATCACGATGTACCGTTTCGGCCCGGATCCGATGCCCGGGACTTGGGAGGCGATCGACCGGCAGATGCGACGGCTTCATGTGACCACCCTGGCAGCCTACTCTCTGGAGCACAGCCGGCACGCCAATTACAACATTCAGGCTCAAACCCGCATCACCGGCGTGGAGTCTCCTGACGGACCGAAGCGAAACTACTACAACAGTATGAAAAGGAAGTATCTAGAGACGAGGGACAAAAGACATCTGGTACGTGAGTACTGTTTCCATGACCCGGACTACCAAAACTTATGGAAACAAGAACTTGCGCGGATGGTGCCGCCCTGGGTGCCTTTTTCGCCGACGTCTTACTATGTTTACGAAGAGCCCTCGCTTACGTGCTACGGAGATGCGGTCGATATCTGTTTTTCCGACCACACCCTGAAAGCAATGAGGGAATGGCTTAAGACGGAGCATGGCAGTCTGGAGCAACTAAACCGGACCTGGGGGACCAACTTTTCGACCTGGGAGGATGTGATTCCAGATGATTCGGCGGAAGCTCAGGAGCGGGGAAACTACGCCTCGTGGGCGGATCATCGTCGGTTTATGGAGCTGACCTATGCCGACTCTTTCAGAGACGTTTTGCAGGAGCTGCGCAAGTACGATCCAAGTGGAATCATCCTCAACTCCGGCACCCAGATATCCGGGTCCCATAACGGTAGCGATTACAGTCTACTCAACCGGTACACTGAACATCTCAACGCGTATTCAGGTGGAAACCAGTTGGATTTCCACCGCAATTTCAATCCTAATCTGAAAATCTCGGGGGGAGCCGGCTACGGAGTTTTGGGCAAGGACGTCTTGTTCAACTTTTACAGCAACCTGTTCCAGGGAGCCAACGCCGGTGCTTACATCTTCTGGGAGTACTCCACCTTAGATCCCGACCTGACGCTTTGCCAGAGCGGTCTGGATATGGCGGAAGGCTTTCAGGAAATGAGGGGTGAGGGGATCGGCAAGCTCGTCGGTCTGGGAACCCCCGACAATCATGGGATCGCCATTCACTACTCCTATCCCAGCATCCATGGAGCTTGGATTGTCGACGGCAAGATCCTGGAGCAGGTCTCCTACCATACCAGCAAGACCTTTGACCGTTTTGGCGAAAATCGAGACGGGTGGGTCAAGATCCTCAGAGATCAAGGTCTGCAATTCGACTTTATTTCTTATGGGGATGTCGAAGGGAATGGCCATATCCAAAAAGGATACAAGGTCTTTATCCTGCCCATGAGCGTGGCGCTCAGCGACGAGGAGGTCGAAGCTATCCGGCAGTTTGTGCAAGAAGGAGGGACCGTCGTCGCCGACGCTCTTCCCGGGGTGATGGACGAGCGAAATGTCTTTCGAAGCCCGCGGGCTCTGGCGGACGTCTTCGGCATCGAGCCGGTTCGGGCCACCAGGGAAGACATCGTGGCTATGAGCGGCGAACCGCACTTGCAGCTTGCCGGAGCCAGACCGTTAATGACCGCGGAAGGGAAGCCGATTTTGCT
>DAOTAI010000035.1:0-20055 GCA_035593865.1 Acidobacteriota bacterium | reverse complement strand
TCTCGACAAAGCTGGACAATAGAGACGCCTACAAAGGCCTGAAAGAGTTTGAAACCTCGATGAAGCGGCTCAAGCTCGACTATCTGGATATCCTGCTCCTTCATAGTATCGAGAAATCCGAAGACATCGCCGCCCTTGAAAAAGGTATCTACAAGGAAATGATCCGCCTCAAGGAGGAGAAGACAGTACGCTTCATCGGTTTCTCCAGCATGAACAGCGCCGAGAAGTCGCGGGAGATGATCGAGAAACTCCCGGTAGATGTGGCGATCCTGGCCCTGAACGCCACAAAGTATGGGAACTTCGCAGAGATTGCATTGCCGGTCGCACGCGAAAAGAACGTCGGTGTCATTGCCATGAAGGCCATCCGGGGTGTCGAACAAACGGCGCCGGTGCCGGAGCTCCTCAGATACGACTTTAGCCTGCCGGGCGTTGCCAGCACGGTCGTCGGACACGTCGGCATGCAAAATCTTGAAGAAAATATCCAGCTGGCGTGCACCTTCAAGCAGAGCATGACGCAACGAGAACGTCAGGAGCTTGAAGCCCGTGTCGCCCACCTCGCCGGTCCTCATGCTCTTCCCTGGGCGCGACCGGGATATCGAGACGGCATGATGGTGTGATTGTCAGCCCCGCGGCCATCAGGCACACCCTCGGGTAATCGCAAAAGCTCATTGTGATCGGACTCTCCAGAGTCCGACGGTAGACATTGGCGAAAATCTACATTTCCAGCCACTATCGGCACGCCGAGGCGTGCGAGGAAAGTAGCCGGGGGGTGGAGCGTTATCTAGCGACACCCCCGGAAATGGACGGAAAAAGACGTCCCACTCTGAAGGAGTGGGAGGAAAAAACCCTCGCACCCCTACCAGGGTGCGGTACTACTTCTCCTCTCCCGTTTCCGGGGGTGTCGCCAAGAAAACGCTCCACCCCCGGCTACTTTCCTGGCACGCCTCCGGCGTGCCAAGGTTGGACTCCCCAGAGTCCGACACGGGGCCGGCCACAATAGAAAGACTTTACACCCTCCGTTTGTCAGCTTGTCGGTTAGTCGGTCATAATAACCGTTTCTCATGATAGGAAAGGATATGACCATCGACGAGCAACTGGCCTATCTCTTGAAGGGAGCGGCCGATGTCATTAACGAAGAAGAGTTACGCAAGAAGCTCGAAAAATCACACCGAACCGGGAAGCCGCTAACAGTGAAAGTCGGTTTCGACCCGACCGCCCCGGATCTTCACCTCGGGCACACCGTCCTGATCCGAAAGATGAAACACTTTCAGGACCTCGGGCACCGAGTCATTTTCCTCATCGGCGATTTCACCGGACTGATCGGGGACCCGACCGGTCGTAACCGGACTCGCCCCCCGCTTACCAAAGAGGCCATCCTGGCTAATGCCGAGACCTATAAAAAACAGGTATTTAAAATCCTCGATCCGGAGAAGACGGTCGTCGACTTTAACAGCAGGTGGCTGGCGACCCTCACCTCGGAGGACTGGATCCGGCTGTGCGCCAAATACACCGTTGCCCGCATGCTGGAGCGGGACGATTTCGCCAAACGCATGAGCAACAACCAGCCGATTTCCATTCATGAACTGCTCTATCCACTGGCACAAGCCTATGACAGTGTCTTCTTGCAGGCAGATTTCGAGTTGGGCGGAACAGACCAGAAGTTCAACCTGCTCGTCGGCCGCGATATTCAGAGGGAATACGGGCAGGAACCCCAGGTGTTGCTGATGACCCCGATCCTTGAAGGTTTGGACGGCGTCGAGAAAATGAGCAAATCACTGAAAAACTACATCGGCATAACCGAACCACCTGAGGAGATTTACGGAAAAATCATGTCGATCAGCGACGAATTGATGTGGCGCTACTACGAGTTGCTGACCGACGAGCCGTATTCGGCTATACAGAAGATGAAGCAGGATGTCGAAGCTGGCGTCGCCCACCCCATGCAGCTCAAAGCCGATCTCGCATTGAGGATTGTCGCGGACTTTCATTCCAGGGAAGCTGCCGAGGCCGCCCAGGCGCATTTCACCAGAGTCTTTCAAATGCGGGAACAGCCCGAGCAGATGCAGGAATTCACGATTCACTGCGGGGATGGCGAAATCCAGCTGGCGGACTTGATTTCCCAGATTCAGTTCGCCCCGTCCAAATCGGAAGCCAGACGTCTCATCAAGAGCGGCGGCGTGTCGATCGATGGCAACAAGGTTGAAGATCCGGCCTTTACCCTGAACCCCAGGCAGGAAGCGGAGATCGTTCTTCGCGTCGGCAAGCGCAAGTTCGCGCGGGTGAAGTTTACAGGCTGACGGGGGCTAACGGGGCCGGCGGCGGACTGAAACGGAAAGTACAGCGAAAAATCAACGCCGGCCCACATTCTACACAGGAGGGGTCAGCAACTCAGCTCGCCGCACGTTTGGATTCCTTCTCGAACAATTCGAGCTGAGGAGTGGAAGAAATCAACACCAAACCTTCCACTGCGTGAGTGGTCGGCCGCGGGTAATTCTCAAACTGTACCGAAGCCACTCGTCCATCGCGACTCATTCGCAAAATCACTCCCTTGCGAGTTGGATCCGAGCGCAAGGCGACGAGCGCGTTCGGCGGCCATTTCCTGCTGAAACCTTTCCCATTTTGCATAAAGCGTCTTTCTAACACAACGGTCTGACATTATCCCGGGTGCAGTTGCAGTAGTCGCAGGACCATCAATTCGCGCCGGCCTCAATTCCTGTAAAATGACTTGGTTCGACCCGAAGGGGCAGACGTCCGAACTTGCGTCGCCGTGACGTGTTTCGCCTTTTTGTGGGGGTCGACACGAGGAGAACCTGTGAGAAACCACATGCATCACCAGAATAGGGGCGTAAAATCGCTTGCTTCACAAGCTCACACCGTCTTGGCTTTCATGCACCACCTCTTCGGGGTCAGGAACCGATCGGCAACGCTTTTCCTGGCAATCACACTGCTGATAGCGGGGACGGCTCTAGGCGACGAAGGGATGTGGACGTTCGACAACCCTCCCTCCAAGCAGCTGCAGGAGCGTTATGGTTTCACTCCCACAAAGGAATGGCTCGATCATATCCGGCTCGCCAGTGTCCGTTTCAATGATGGCGGTTCCGGCTCTTTCGTCAGTCCGAACGGCCTTATCCTGACCAATCATCACGTCGCCGTTGGCCAACTTCAGAAGCTTTCAACAGCAGAAAGAGACCTGGTGACTCTCGGTTTTTACGCCAAAAACCAGGCCGAGGAGTTGAAATGCCCTGATCTTGAGCTGAACGTTCTTGAGTCCATGGAAGACATAACCGATCGGGTCCGCGCCGTCGTCAAGCCCGGTATGAATGAAGCGGACGCACTGAAGGCCCGCCAGCGCGAGATCGCCAGGATCGAGAAAGAAAGCCTGGACCAGACAGGTCTCCGTTCCAATGTCGTCAGCCTGTACCACGATGGCGAATTCTGGCTTTACCGATACAAGAAGTACACTGATGTCAGGCTGGTGATGGCGCCCGAGCGCCAGGCGGCCTATTTTGGAGGGGACTTCGATAATTTCACCTATCCCCGCTACGACTTGGACATGGCCTTCTTGCGCGCTTATGAGAATGGCAAGCCTGCCAATATCCCGCATTACTTGAAGTGGAATTCAAAAGGCGCAGGTGAGGGAGAGCTGGTTTTTGTCTCCGGACATCCCGGGTCAACGGAGCGTCTGCTGACACACGTTCAGCTCGAGTTCTTGCGCGACGTCCAGTACCCCATGACCCTTAAGATGATTGATCGCCGCCTTCAGATCCTTCGCGAATATGGGAAACAAGGGCCGGAACAGGAACGGCGCGCCCAGATTGACATCCTCCGTTACGAAAACGCCAGAAAGGCCTACGGCGGCGAATACCAGGGACTCCTGGACGAAGATCTGATGGCGCGCGCCAAGGAGCAGGAAGATGAGTTTCGCGCCCGGATAGCCTCGAACCCTGAGTGGCAAAAACAGTTCGGCGACGCCTGGGAGACCATAAAGCAGGTTACGACCGCTCGGAACAAGATCGCCAAGCAACGCTTCTATCGAAGACTCTTCACTCGCTCAAACTTGACCAACCTCGCAACTCGGCTGGTTTTTTACGTCATCGAGACCCGGAAGCCAGACGCAGAGAGACTCGACGGCTATCACGAATCGGATCTGGAAGCCTTGCGTTTCCAGCTCTTCTCACCAGCTCCGATCTACCCCGACCTGGAGGAAGCTATAGTGGCAGGCATGCTCCAGATAGCGGTCGATGAGTTGGGGGCGGATGATGCTTTCCTGAAACTGCTCCTTGACGGTCGAACGCCGGCGGACACCGCTCGGCAGATCACGCGCGAAACCCGGCTGACAGATCCAGAGGTTCGCAAACGGCTGGCCGAAGGCGGCGAAGAGGCGATCCGGAAGTCGAATGACCCTCTGATCCGGCTGATGCTTCGCTTGGAGCCGCAGCTGCGCGAAGATGAGGAATGGTACAAAGACAATATTGAAAGCACGCTTTCAGCGGCTAGCGAGAAGATTGCCAAGGCTCGTTTCGCCGTCTTCGGAAAGACGGCCTACCCCGATGCCACGTTTACTCTGCGCTTGTCGTACGGAGCGGTGAAGGGTTATCCAATGAACGGTACCGTCGCTCCTTATAAAACTACCTTGTATGGAGTCTTCGACCGATCAGAGTCCTTTGACCGCAAAGGTGACTTCGAACTTCCCGCCCGTTTCTGGGAGAGGCGAGATAAACTGGACCTCTCGACTCCGGTCAATTTCGTTTCGACAAACGACATAACGGGCGGCAACTCCGGCTCTCCAGTGATCAACCGAAACGGGGAAATAGTGGGCGTGGCTTTCGACGGAAACATAGAAAGTCTGGTCGGAAGCTTCGTCTATGATGAGACTAAGAACCGCGCTGTCTCTGTTCATACCGGTTACATCATGGAAGCGCTCCGAAAACTCTACGATGCTTCCGAACTCGCCGATGAAATCGAAGGGAAACGCTGACCTTCGATACCGGTGAATTGACCATCCCAGAGTCGGAAGAAGTGCTTGCTCGCTTCCGGCTCTGGGAGCAGCGACCTCGCACAGGACGATACGCTGTTGTCAGTGTCTGCAATCACACGCCACGGGCCCTTCTGACCTCATAATGCCAGGTTGTTCCGATGCAGCCTGTGGAAACGGTAGTAGACGCGACAGCTCAAGTCCCGACGGAACCAGAAGAGAGTTCGACTGCCGATATTATCTCCGCCGTTCCTCCCGCTCCAGCGCCCCAATCCAAGGACGAGGCGCCGGCACGCAGAAGTTGGAATCCAATCCTGACAGCGCTGGGAGGCCTTTACCTGGTTTCAGCCGCGAGTCACCTTATCGCCCGCCCTGAGCTCGACTGGCTCATGATTATGCTTGTCGTCCTGACTGGTCTGACGCTGGTGGCGCTTCGCTGCCTCTTCAGTCTCAACAATCTTTCGGCGGGCGGAATCGAGTCAATCAGCGCCATCCTGGCGGGCCTCGTGCTTCTGAATACCCTCTATCACCTTTACTACCTATCCGGCGAGTTCGAGACGGTAAACCTCGCCCTCCTTGGGGTCGGCATCGCCACCTTTTTCCTTCCCAGCTCACGCTTGACTCTGGTTCTCGCCTGCACGCTTGGAGTATGGGTCATCATCGCCTGGTCTTCCGGGACTACCACAGCCTGGCTGCATTTCGCGTTCGGCCTGTTTGCCGCTGCCGGCCTGCGCTTGCATACGGAGTTCAGGCAAAGCGAACTGAAGCTGGCTTACGCCGCCGCTGAAAGAGAGATTGCTAAACGCAAAGAGGTCGAACAGGCACTGCGCGACAGCGAGGAGAGGTATGCGCTGGCCGCCGAAGGAAGCCATGACGGTCTGTGGGATTGGAATCTTCGGACTCACAAGGTCTATTACTCACCGCGTTGGAGCGCGATGATCGGCTATGAAAGCCACGAGATCGGAGAACATCCCTCAGAATGGCTGCGTCGCGTCCACCCGACCGATCGACCGAAGGTTCGCAATGCTTTGCTGGAGCATATCGAAGGCCGGAGCCCGCATTTCGAAGCCGAATACCGTATCCTTCATCGCGACGGTAATTACCGCTGGATGCTCTGTCGAGGGCTGGCCGTACGCGACGGCGATGAAAGAGCCTACAGGATCGCAGGATCGCAGACCGATGTGACCGCGCGCAAACTGGCCGAAGAACAACTCTTGCACGACGCCTTCCATGATCATCTGACCGGACTGCCCAACCGTGCCCTGTTTATTGATCGCCTCGAAACCAATCTGAAAAGGCGGTCTCGATCTCCCCAGTATCAGTTTGCGCTCCTGTTCCTGGATCTGGATCGCTTCAAGATCGTCAACGACAGCCTTGGCCATCTGGCCGGCGACCTGTTACTGAAAATCCTGGCGAAGAGGCTGGAATCCTCGGTTCGCTCCGTTGACACGGTCGCGCGATTCGGGGGCGACGAGTTCGCCATCCTCCTCAGCGAGCTGAAGGAACCGGCTGACGCGATCGTGGTGGCCGAGAGGATTCAGAAGGAATTGCAGGTCCCCTTCCCGCTCGGCGATCACCAGGTCTTCACGACAGCCAGCATCGGAATCGTCGTCAGTTCCCCGGAATACCAATATGCAGATGAGATGCTCCGGGACGCCGATACCGCGATGTACCGCGCCAAAATGCGGGGCAAGGGAAGTTACGAGCTCTTCAACGGAGAAATGCTCTGTAACACTCGCAGCGTACTCCAACTCGAGAATGATTTGAGGAACGCACTAAGGCGTAAAGAGTTCGTTCTCCATTACCAGCCAATTATCTATCTGAAGACCGGAAAAATTGCCGGGTTCGAAGCATTGATCCGCTGGAATCATCCCGAGCGGGGATTGCTGACGCCGGGGCAATTCCTGGCAGTCGCCGAGGATGCCGATCTTCTGGTCCCTATCGGCTGGCAAACGCTTGAGGAGGCATGCGCCCAGCTCTGCCGGTGGCGCAATGCCTACCCGGACCTCCAGCATCTGAGCGTGAGTGTGAACCTTTCAGCCAAACAGTTCTCCTGCCCTGATCTCATCGAAAAGCTCGAGCGGGTGATGAAAGAGACCGGCATTGAGCCCGCCCAGCTGAAGCTCGAAATTACGGAGGGAATCGTCATGCAATCGGTCGATTCCTCCCTCAGGATACTGGGAGAGCTGCACCAAAAGGGCATTCATTTGCACCTGGATGATTTCGGTACAGGTTACTCCGCCTTAAGTTATCTCCATCAGTTTCCAATCACCACCCTTAAGACCGATCGATCGTTCATCAGCCGGCGAGGAACGAGGAAAGAAAACCGCGCAGTTCTGCAGGCAGTCGTGCAGATGGCGAGCGACCTGGGAATGGAAGTGGTGGTTGAAGGTATTGAAACGCCCGAGCAGTTCGCCGAGGTCCTGCCCTTGAAGTGTGAGTACGGCCAGGGCTACTTGTTCTCCCGTCCGCTGGATCCAGCCGCCGCAGAGAGACTTCTCGCCGATAACCGGGACCTTCGACCCGAGTCTTGTCTCAAGAACTTGCCAATGTTCTGCGACTACGAGCCCAAAGCGGGTGTCGAGGCAGCCGTCGCCAACCGCGCAGTCTGAGGCTAACGCGCCCCCTGGAAGAAGCGAAAAGCAAGAAGCCAGGAGCCAGAAGCCAGGAGCCAGGAGTCAGAAGCGAGGAGCAAGAAGTTTATAGGCCGGTTCCAGCCAGGGAGAAGATCAGTAGTCCCTGGGTCCGGTTCTCGACAGCACATTTGTTCGAACGCTAATCAGAGGGGATATCACCCGGCCGTGGATCGACTGTCAGATCCTGAACGGGCTGAAACACCAGGCAGCAGTTAGACTTCTGGCTCCTGGCTTCTGGCTTCTGGCTTCTGGCTTCTGACTTCTGACTCCTGACTCCTGGCTTCTTGCTTCCGACTTCTGGCTCCTGGCTCCTGGCTTCTGGCTTCTAGCTTAGAGCACGACCCGCTACGTGTTTTCACAGCTTCTTGGGTCCTTTCACCCACGTATCTGGATGGTGGGGCGCGTCATTGGCGGGTTGCAGGCTCGTTACCTTCTGGCGTGCATATTGCCCTATGCAGGGGTGAGAAAGGAGTCTGTGAATGTGGACCGAGTTTGGAAGTACCACTCCGCCCTCCAGTGATACACGGTGGCGGATTGTCGGCGCGACCATGCGCCGACATGGATACCGGCCCAATGCGTTGATCGAGACATTGCACACGGTTCAGGAAACTTTCGGCTACCTGGACGAAGAGGCTCTGCGATTTGTGGCCGGTGCGTTGCGAGTTCCTCTCAGTCAGGTTTATGGAGTGGCCACCTTCTATCATTTCTTCAATCTGAAGCCGCAGGGAAGGCATACATGCGTGATCTGTACCGGAACGGCCTGTTACATCAAAGGTGTTCCCGCAATCCTTTCGGCCATTGAAGAAGAATACGGAATCAAGCCGGGCGAGACAACCTCCGACGGCAACATATCGCTGGTCTCAGCTCGTTGCCTGGGGTCGTGCGGCCTTGCGCCGGCGGCCGTTATGGACGGCGAAGTGGTGGGGAAGTTGACCCCACTGGAGGCCATTAAGCGAATGCGGAGGTGGACGAAATGACACCGGAAGACCTGAACAATACCATTACAGCCGAGCGGGAGAAGCAGGAAAGCTTCAAACATCATATTTGTGTCTGCATCGCCGCCGGTTGTCTTTCCTCTAATAGCGGTCAGGTTAAGACCGCGCTGGAGGAGGAAATAAAGCGCCAGGGACGCGAACACGAGTGTCATGTGAAAGGCGTCGGGTGCATGGGACTCTGCGCTGCTGGCCCGCTTGTCTCCGTCGAAGAGACCGGGACACTCTACCAGGAAGTCAAGCCCGAAGACGCCCCGGAAATTGTGAGCAGCCTCGGTGGAAAGCCGGTCGAACGGATCAAGGGCCCTGCTGAGTCTCCCTTCTTTACACGACAGACGAAGATTGCCCTTGAAAACTGCGGCAAGATTGACCCGAACCGCATCGAGGACTATCTCCTGGCGGGCGGTTATCAAGCCCTGACAAAGGTCTTGACTGAAATGACACCCGCCCAGATCCTCGAGGAAGTCTACCAGAGCGGATTGCGCGGTCGCGGAGGGGCCGGGTATCCCACCGGCTTGAAGTGGAGCACGGTGGCCAAGGCTCCGGGAAGTCCCAAGTACGTCATTTGTAACGCGGACGAAGGCGATCCCGGCGCGTTCATGGACCGGAGTGTGCTCGAAAGCGACCCCCATCGGATTCTCGAGGGGATGGCCATTGCTGCCTACGCGGTGGGCGCCTCGCACGGTTATGTTTATGTGCGCGCCGAATACCCACTTGCCATTGAACGGCTTCAAAACGCCATTAAACAAGCGCGCCGCCTGCGGTTCCTGGGCAACGACATCTGTGGGACTACGTTCAGTTTCAATGTCGACCTCCGACTTGGCGCGGGAGCTTTCGTCTGCGGAGAAGAGACCGCCTTGATCGCTTCCGTTGAAGGCCGTCGAGGAAGCCCGAGGCCGCGGCCTCCGTATCCGGCTGAAAGAGGCCTTTGGGGTTGTCCGACCCTGATCAATAACGTCGAGACGCTGGCAAATATCGCTCCTATCGCGCTTCGAGGCGGCGCCTGGTATGCCTCGATCGGGACCGAAAAAAGCAAGGGGACAAAAGTGTTCGCGCTTGCCGGCCGGGTCCGGAATACGGGCCTGATCGAAGTGCCGATCGGGATGACCCTGCGCGAAATCGTATTCGACATAGGCGGAGGCGTACCCGACGGCAAGCGCTTAAAGGCGGTCCAGACGGGAGGCCCCTCCGGTGGCTGCATCCCGGAGCAGTTCCTGGATATGCCGGTCGACTATGAGTCGCTCAACAAGCTGGGATCCATCATGGGTTCGGGCGGCATGATCGTCATGGACGAGACGTCCTGCATGGTCGATGTGGCGAAGTACTTCATGGAGTTTTGCATGACGGAATCTTGCGGCAAGTGCGTACCCTGCCGGGTTGGAACGGCACAAATGTACGACCTACTTTGCAAGATCTCAGAAGGCCGGGCGACCATGGACGACCTGAAAATGCTCGAGGATCTGTGCGACCTGGTTAAAAACACCAGCTTGTGCGGCCTGGGCCAGTCGGCGCCAAACCCGGTTCTCAGCACGCTCCGGTATTTCCGGGAAGAGTATATGGAGCACATCAGCTCCAAGACCTGCCCGGCCGGAGTTTGCACAATCAAAGTACCGAGGGAGGTTTCAGCATGAGCACCGCTCCTGCCAGGGTAAAAACCCTGATAATCGATGATCGCCACGTCAGCGGCCGGGAAGAAGAAACGATCCTGGACGTGGCTCGTCAAAACGGCATTAACATCCCGACTCTGTGCCAGGTGCCCGGACTTTCGGCAGTCGGAAGCTGCCGTCTCTGCCTGGTCGAGATCAAGGGATCGCCGAAGCTGTTCCCGGCCTGCGTGACCCTGGTTCGCGAAGGTATGGAGGTCGTGACCAGGTCCGAGCGGCTCGATAACTACCGAAAAATGATCCTCGAGCTGATGTTTTCCGAGGGCAATCATATCTGTGCCGTCTGTGTTTCAAACGGTAATTGCGAGCTGCAGAGCCTGGCTCAAAGCTTGGGAATCGACAGCATACGGTTCCCTTACCGATTCCCGAAATTGTCTGTCGACGCCTCGCATGAGCGTTTCGTAGTCGATCACAATCGCTGCATTCTATGCGCCCGCTGTGTGAGGGCTTGCGGAGAAATCGAAGGCGCCCACACCTGGGATGTGATGGGCCGCGGCGTCAACGCCCGGATCATCAGCGATATGGACGAACCGTGGGGCAATTCCGATACGTGTACGAGTTGCGGCAAATGCGTGCAACTCTGCCCGACCGGCGCCCTGGTTGAAAAAGGCAAGTCTGTAGCAGAAATGTCAAAGAAGAAAGGATTCCTGCCCTACATCGTTTCAATGAGGGAGGGACGTCAATGAGCAAAATACGCCTGGCGACCGTCTGGCTTGACGGCTGTTCCGGTTGCCATATGTCCTTGCTGGATATGGATGAGCGACTGGTTGAAATAGCCGACAAAGTCGAGTTGGTTTATTCGCCTTTAGTTGATAACAAGGAATTCCCGCAGGAAGTCGACGTCACCCTGATCGAAGGGGCAGTCGGAAGCGTCGAGGACGAAGAGAAGGTCAAGATGATACGCGAGCGGACCAAGACGCTCGTTTCTCTGGGAGACTGCGCCGTAACCGGTAACGTCCCTTCGATGCGGAATCCCTGCGGTCAGAAAGCCGTCCTGGAACGGCTTTATCTGGAAAACGTCACGCTTCAGCCGCAAATTCCGTCGGAAGCAGTGCCCGCTTTGCGAGGTCGAGTCTGCCCGGTTCGTGAAGTCGTCCCAGTCGATGTCTTCGTGCCTGGATGTCCGCCCTCGGCCGATACCATTTATGCCCTGTTGACGGGACTTCTCTCAGGCTCGGTTCCGGACATCAGCCTACTGAGCCGGTTTGGAGCATAGATATAACCATGGCAAAGAAGATAGTTATTGATCCATTGACCCGGATCGAGGGTCACGGAAAAATCACGATCCACGTCGATGAGGACGGACGGGTCAACAATGCCTTTTTTCATGTCGGCCAGGTGCGAGGATTCGAGAAGCTCTGCGAGGGTCGTCCCTTTTACGAAATGCCCTCGCTGATGGCTCGTATCTGCGGCATCTGCCCGGTCAGCCACTTGATGGCCTCCGCCAAGGCCTGCGATGCCCTCATGGGGGTTCGAATACCCGAGCCTGGAGCCAATCTGCGCCGGATCATGCATCTGGCCCAGATCATTCAGTCTCATGCACTGAGCTTTTTTCACCTTTCGTCACCGGATCTCTTGCTCGGCATGGACGCCGATCCGACGACCCGGAATATTTTCGGCTTGATGAGCGCTAACCCGAATGTCGCGCGCGATGGCATCCGGCTGCGCCAGTTCGGGCAGGAAATCATCGAGTCGCTGGGTGGCAAGCGCATTCACCCCGCCTGGGTGGTGCCCGGCGGTGTCAACGCTCCCTTGAAAGTCGAGCAGCGCGACCGGATCCTCTCGCTGATTCCCGAAGGAATCGATATCATCCTCCGGACCCTGGCCTGGTTTAAGCGGGGACTGGAGGACTACCGCGAAGAAATCCGTGTCTTCGGCAATTTCCCAACCATGTTCATGGGGATGGTGAGCGCAACCGCCGGCCTCGGCTTCTACGGCGACGGTTGGATGCGCATCGTGGATTCGACCGGGAACATCGTGGCCGATCATGTCGATCCGTGTAACTACCAGGAGTTCCTGGGTGAGGCCGTTGAGCCCTGGACATATTTGAAATTCCCGTACTACAAGCCACTCGGCTATCCGAACGGCATCTACCGGGTCGGGCCCCTGGCTCGGCTGAATATTGTCAATCAGTGCGGCACTCCGCTGGCCGACCAGGAGTATGCGGAATTTCGGACCCTGGAGCGCGGGGCAGTGTTGAGTTCCTTCCACTACCACTACGCGCGACTGATCGAGATCTTGTTCTGCTGGGAGAAAATGGAGCAACTGTTGCACAGCGAGGACATTCTCAGCAAGCATGTCCGTGCCTTTGCAGCTCCCAACAACTTTGAAGGAGTCGGGGTAGCCGAGGCGCCGCGTGGTACGCTTATTCACCACTACAAGATCGACGACCAGGGGCGCATCATCTGGGCTAACCTGATCATCGCCACCGGACATAACAATCTGGCGATGAATCGGGCTGTCCTGCAGGTGGCCCGGCGATTCGTCGACGGGAACAAGCTCGAGGAAGGCATGCTTAACCGGGTGGAGGCAGTTATCCGAGCCTATGACCCGTGTCTGAGTTGTTCGACGCATGCAATCGGGCAAATGCCGTTGACGATCGAACTCGTCGGCCCACAAGGCGAGGTGCTCGACAAGTTGCAACGGTGATTCAAGTCCGTGTGATCCGCGTGATCCGTGCTATCCGCGGGCAGCCCACGGATAGGACGGACAACGCGGATCACGCGGATACGGTTTTGGCGGTTAGAGCGGGATGCGGGTGCTTATTGTCGGTTATGGGAATCCTTTACGGGGCGACGATGGAGTCGGACCGGAAATCGCCCGCCGACTCGGCGCTGAGCTTCAGGACCCGGATATCGAGATCCTGACCGAGCTCCAGCCGCGGCCAGAGCTGGCCGAACTGATGAGCCAATCACAGCTCACAATTTTCATTGACGCCAGCGCCGAGAGCCAGCCAGGCGAAATCCGGGTCGAAGAAGTCCGTCCTCCGGAAACTCCTCATCAACGCTTTACCCACCAGTTTGCTCCGCCCATGCTGCTCACCACCGCCAAGGTCTTGTATGGGCGTATTCCCCGTACGTACCTCGTCAGCATCGGTGGGGAGCGCTTCGAACTGAGCGAAGGCTTGTCCGATGCTGTTCACCAGGCGATCCCGAAGGCCATCGAAGCCGTGCGCCGGCTGGCCACGCCTGACGGGTGCCTCCCGGCGCCCGATGCGTTATCATAATGCGTTATGCTCTTGCGCAGAATCGAGACCGTCGCTGCTCATCTTCGAGATTTCATACAACAACACTACGGTATTGAGCTTTCAAAGCTCCCGGTCGAAACCCCTCCGAAGACGGAAATGGGGGATCTGGCTTTCCCTTTCGCCTTTGAACTCGCAAAGACGCTGAGAAAAGCTCCTCGCCAGATCGCCCAGGAGGTAGTCTCCCATATCGGCCCTCTCCCCGAGGTGTCTCGATTCGAGGCCGCGGGAGCAGGTTACGTCAATGTTTTCTTTGATCGCGCGGCATTTTTTCGCGATCTTTACGCCTGGGTCGCCGACAACAGAACCGAGCCGGCCGGCCCAAAAGTCATAGTCGAGCATACCAACATCAACCCCAACAAGGCGGCTCACATTGGCCATCTGAGAAATGCCGCCCTGGGAGATACCTTCGTTCGTCTACTGCGCGCCTCCGGAAAAGAGGTGGAAGTCCAGAACTATATAGACAACACGGGCGTACAAGTGGCCGACGTCGTCGTCGGTTTTCAACAGCTTCGCCGTCTGACCCTCAATCAGGTCAGCGAGTTGCCCGACCCCTTTGACTATTACTGCTGGGACCTCTACGCCGAAGTCTCGGATTGGTTCTCACAGGATGAGTCACGCCTGCAATATCGTTATCAGGCCCTCAAGGAAATCGAGGAAGGACACGGCGAAACCGCCGAGCTAGCCGCGTACGTCTCGGATCGGATCGTCCACGCCCACCTCTGCACCATGTTGCGGATCGGTGTCCAGTATGATGTGCTTCCGCGTGAGAGTGAGATTCTTCAAGGAAGGTTCTGGGACGAAGCTTTTCAGAAACTGAAGGAACGCGGCGCCATCGTTTTCCGAACCGAAGGGCCCAACAAGGGATGCTGGGTCATGCCGCTTCCTGATGAAGGAGGCCAGGCGGCCGATGAGAAGATCATCGTGCGCAGCAACGGCACGGTAACCTATGTCGGAAAAGACATAGCCTATCAGCTCTGGAAGTTCGGGCTGCTTGACAAGGATTTCAAATATCGTCCTTTTCATAGATACCCGGACGGTAAGATAGTCTGGGCCTCGACTACCGCGGAGGTACCTGACTCCCAGCCACGTTTTGGACATGGCGCCCGCGTTTACAATGTCATCGATGTGCGCCAGTCTTACTTGCAAAACGTTGTCGTCGAGGGGCTGCGGGCACTTGGCTACCATGAGCAGGCCGAAAACTCCGTTCACTTCTCATATGAAATGGTGGCGCTCTCGCCCGCCTGTTGCCAGGAACTTGGAATAGAACTGTCCGAGGAGGATCGCAACCGCCCGTACGTCGAAGTCTCCGGGCGAAAAGGCCTGGGCGTCAAAGCCGACGACCTCGTCGACAAGTTGATCGAGAAGTCCTTGGAAGAAGTCGATTCCCGCCAGCCGGATCTTCCTGCGGAGCGACGAAAGGCCATTGCTCACCAGATAGCAGTCGGAGCGCTTCGCTATTTCCTGCTCAAGTACACCCGGAATTCGGTGATCGCCTTTGATTTCAACGAAGCCCTGAGCTTTGAGGGGGAGACAGGCCCCTACCTTCAATATTCGGTCGTTCGTGCCAACAACATTTTCCGTAAGATGGCCGCGAGAGAGACCGGAGATGGGTGGGAATGTGAGGCGAAGCGCCTGTTTGATGAGCCGGCTCGCCTAGAATCATTTCTGAACGACAACGGAATTTGGGCGCTCCTGATGCTCGTCGCCAAAATCGAGGATGCTGTGAACCAGTCGGTGGGAACACTGGAAGTGTCCTATATGGCAAAACACACTTTCACCGTCGCCCAGCAGTTCAACCTTTTTTACCACCGATATCATATACTGTCCGAACAAGATCGGGCGCGCAGGTCGTTTTACCTGGCCGTCGCTGATGTCACGCGCCTGGGTCTTTTGAAGGCGATGAACCTGCTCGGTATCGACGCACCCGAGAGAATGTAAGGTGTAAAATAAGACTACGGCCGAACACCGGACCTGGTTATCGTCAACCTGGTCGTAGTCGAATATGAATTGGAAATGAGAGCCCCGCTTCTTCTCTTCTGCCTGCTTGGCTTCCTGGTCTGCCCTCTCCCCGGGCAGTCCGATCAGGGTCTCACCTTGGACAAGCTCCTCAACGAGAAAGAACTCCGAAAATACAACCAGAAAGTCAAATACAAAGACCGGATGGAAGTGTTTGCGGACGCTGTAAAGCGCTTCTCGAAGGAGCTGCGCGAACTGATCGAGAAGAAGAAGGTCGACCAGATCGTTTCAACGTTGAATCGACTTGAAGCTTTGGCCCAGTACGCTATCAACGAACCACTGCCGGCTAACAAAAAGGACCGAAAAGCGGGCGAAGTCAGGAAGTTTGAAATCGAACTGCGCAAGCTCCTTTCAGATATTCGAGACGCCAAGACTATCGCGCCTTACGAGTACCACGCTGAGTTTGACCATACGATCCAGGAGCTGGCAAGGCTCCGAGGCGAGCTTCTGAGGAACTTCTTCGGCAGCGCCCTGGAACAGGAAAGCACCAATTCGCGTGCTCCTGAGCCCGAAACGCACATTCACCAGCAGACTCCTATTATCCAGGGATTCGCCCCTCCCATGCTGCGGGTTTGGCAAGGCGAGACCAGGTACTCCTACGAGATTACCGGCGACCAGTTTACAGACCAGGAATACGAGAAAATCCAGAACAACCAGGAGTTGAAGAAGCGTGTCGACGCTTTCCTGGAGATCGCCGAAGCCCGCCTCGTCGAAATCAAGCGCCGAATGAATAACCAGGAATGGACCGAGAAGGACCCGAATCCCCTCGAGTTTTATACCTTGGAGCAGATGGTCCACGCTTATCGGCGCGCCCTTGACTCCCTCATGGTCAATATCGACGAGCAAGTAAAGTACAAGCTGGCCAAAGAAAAGGATGTCAAGAAGTCGCTCGAGAAGCTGAATAAGAAAATCATGGAATTCACCCCTCAGCTCGAGCCGATTAAACAGCTGGCGATAAAGAACAAGGACGAGATCCTGTACAAGGAGGTGCTGGAAGCCGAGAAGACCTCCGAAATCGCCCGCAAAGGCTCGCAGTATGGCCTCGGCGCCCCGGCGAAGTAATTGCCGGATAGGTCTCCCCTTGCGGACATCAATGTAGGGACTGTCCCTAAGCTTCCCCCGCTGGAGCTCCAAAACGAGTACCAAGCCTTAAAGCGAAGGGTGTCCTCCCAGCGGGCCAGAGAGAGTAAATCGATCGATCTAAAAGGCAGGACTACAAACTGGACCCGTACACGAGGATGCTGGCACTGCTGATCCTGCCTGCGGTCCGGTGTCGAACTCTGGAGAGTCCGACCACAATAAGTCTGGGCTGACGTTGTCGATACGCTTCAAATGCTCGAGACAGGTTACGCTCTTGACGTCAGCCGTTCCGGATGAGCGCCTCGACCTCCTCAATGACCCAGCTGATCCCTGCTATTCCGGCAACGCCGGTCTGGAGAACTTCGGCGGCGTTATTCTTGTCGATGCCTCCCAAGGCAATGACCGGAATACCGACCCGCTCCACCGCCTGCCGCAATTTTTCCAACCCGAGAGGGGGCGACTGGGGCGCTTTGGACAGCGGATCAAACACGGGACCAAGAAGTAGATAATCGGCGCCTTCCGCTTCCGCCTGCAAAGCCTCTTCAACAGCATGAACCGACTTGCCGATCAAAAACTCCGCCCGCGCCAATTCGTTCCGCGCTCGTACGGCTTCTGCCACGCTCTGTAGGGAGGTCAAATGTACTCCATCCGCACGCTCTTCGAGCGCCATCGACGTATAAGAATTCACGATGAAGAGTTTCCCGGCCCGGCGGGCGACTTCGATCCCGTGGCGCACGAACGGCGCGGCTACCTCCGGCGGCAAATCTTTCTCCCGCCATTGGACGATCATTGCCGAAGTCCGAAAAAGGGCGTCCAGGTACCGGACCGGATCCAGGCTGGGAAAAGACAATCGTGACGAGATTGCGTACCGGAAAGGGGCAGACAGGTTACGCTTTTTTGAAATACTCTCGAAAATGGGCAATTTCCCATCCTCCGAGGATCAGGTTGGCAACTCCCAGACCTGAAACACCGCCCCGGAAGAAGTTATTCAGCAGGACGGTCCTGAGGTAGGGGTAATAGTCAAGAAGGACATTCTGCTCCCAAAGCCGGGTCCAGGGAAAAACAAAGAGGAAAAGCCCTACCTCGCAGCAGTAGAGAACATAAAGGCAAAAAAGAACCTTGTTGATCATTGAGTGCGCAACAGATTGTCGATGCGCGCCAGGACATCCCGGTACTCAGGATCTCGATCCAAGATTTCACGGAAGCCTTCCATTGCCTCTGGGTATTTCCCCTGCTTCTCGAGCGCGCTGGCGGAATCATACTTGAGGGCCTTCCATTCGAATTCCTTCTTCCCCGGAATTCGCAGGCCTTCTTCCGCCCAGCGATGCGCTTCACTGTAGCGCCCGAGTTGCAGCAGAGAATTGGCCAACATGCTGCAGCACAGTATCCTCTGTGGATTGTAGACGGGGCTGTTCAACAGCTCAGCCGCCGTCTGGAACTCCTGGACGGCGTCTTCGATTAGTCCCATCTCCTTGTACGCCAGCCCCAGATCATAATGGACTTTGGGGTTCGTGGCATCATCCGGGCTGCCCGTCGCAGCCACATCATACCTCAACACTTCTTCCGGCGTTTCTTCTAAAGGCTCACCCGAGAAGAGACTGTCGAGGGCCGAATCGATCTCCTCATCAAACTCAGGTTCTGTGATGGGCTGCCGAGCAGTCGGGGCCTCGTCCAACTCCTCGATCGGAATAAGATCGGAGGTCAGTGTGGGCGCCGCCTCCTGGGTCTTTGCCAACCGAGCGTCTAGATCACTGAGAATCGCTTCCTGTTCTTCCAACAGGACCGGCTCGAGCTTCTTATCTTCTGTCTTGTCCGGTCCAGCCGACGGCAGGTCTACGAACTCCAGGACGGGCAAATCTTCTTCATCAGCCTTTTCATGAGCTTCCCATAGCTCTTGCACCTGCTCGCCTTCGCTGTCAATCGGGGTCTCCAACAGCTCCAGATCAAGCAGCGGGGCGGTTTCCTCGGCATCTCTCCCGGAAGCGGCCTCCGTTGGTTCCAGGTCAAGCTGCAAAAGGTCTTCCTCCGCCTGACTCGGCCGTTCGGCCGGCGGAACCTCTACCGCCCCCATATCCTCGTCGCCCAGTTCCACACCGGCCAGGGCCGATTCCAGGTCTAGCTGCAAGACCTCGGATTCCTCGGCGACCTCTTCAAGGTCCTGCGCCTCTTCAGCCGTGGGAGCCAAGTCTTCGGGCCCGATCGACGTGAGCGAAAGTTCTTCGGTATCGAGGCTGAGATCCAGAGTGGAGACGGGAGCTTCGTCGCCCCACGCCAACTCCCCTGCCCCGACTTCATCAGCTTCCACTGCCTCGGCAGATTCGGCGAACAGCCCTGATCCTATCTCGCTTCCGGCCGCCTCCTCGGCGGGCTGCCGGCCGAAAAGATCCTCGAGCGGTATTTCCTCTTCTGCTGCCGCCCGGGGCTTGAGGAAATCAGCGAAAAGGGCGTCCTCGTCGGCTTCTTCCGGTGCCGCCGTTGGCGCCACCGCCTCGCCTTCCTCTTTCGCTTGCTCGGTCGGGCCCGCTTGCTCAGACTGTTCCGAAGAAAAGAGTTCGACCTGTTCGGCGGACATATCGAACTCGGGCGGAATAGTCATCACCTTTTCCGCGCGCCTGCGAACCCGTTCATCGCGGGGATAGCTGCGCAGCAGCCGCTCCAGCAGCTTCTTGGCCTCCTCCCGAAAGCCCAGCTTCAGATAGAAATCGGCCTCCTGTAATGCCTCATCTAACGATTCTATGGGAGATATGTCAACATCAACTGGAGCTTCCTCTTCTTCGTCTTCGTAGGGGTCCTCTTCGTCCTCTCCAACACCTGCCGTTTCCGGGCTCCACAAAGAATCGGGCGGTGGTACAGGCGGACCAAATCGGTCATCCACTGCGGCGCCACTGGCGAAAGCCAAATCCTGACCGCCCAAAAGAGATGGTCTCGGCTCGAACAACGGGTCATGCTGTTCCTCGAAGCTCCCGCCCCCTGCCCACTGCAAGCCGCCGGTCACGCCACCGCGATCCCGCGTTCGAGGCTCGTCAAAAGTAAATCCTTCGACCGAGCTGGACATGATCTCTGCGTCGTCGGCCGCCGGCTTGGCCAGCGTCCTAGTCAGTCCCTCGCGAATCCGGGGATCCGTATACGCTAGTGGTTCCAGCTCAAGGTATTTCGCGTGCGCCTCCGCGGTCTTTCCTTCCTCCTCGAGGATCTGGGCTAAGAAAATCTCGTAAGGCAACCGCTGGCCGGTTTTCTCAATCAGGTCGTGGAGAGCCGTTCGGACTTCCTCTTTGTTGCCTGATTTAAGCCCTCCCGAGACATAAAGCTCCACGGTTCGTTCGTCGGTCGGGTCAATCTGGATCGCTTTCCGCGCCGCTTCGAAGGCCTGAATGGGGCAGTCAGCCTGCAGGAACAGCGCTGCCGCGGCCTGGTAGTGCTCAAGTGCGCCCGCCTCGTCGTGACG
>DAOTAI010000516.1:0-3404 GCA_035593865.1 Acidobacteriota bacterium | reverse complement strand
AAGCTGAAGTGGAACAGCGAGGTGGAGATGGATCAGGGCTCGCTGGAACGTCAGATCGGTCTCGGAGGGCCTCTCTGCTACGCATCCAGCCTGCGAGGTCCGGTGGAGTTTCGGATCAGCGCCGAGCTTGAAACAGGACAGCCCGTCCCGGCGCCTCCCGAGCTGACAAGCACAACGCCTCAGCCGACACCCACTGGTGACCAAAACGTTGTGGAACCTGAGGACCAGCCCGAGGCCCAGGCCCCGTCAGCCAGCCCGACTACAGTGGAGACGCAACCTGCCGACCAGGCTCCCGTAACCAAAGATCCCAGCGGCGCTTACAGCACTGGCTACAAGCTCCGGCTTGATGTCGATTGGATTTATTTAAACGCCTCGGTTCGAGAGAGGAAGACGAATCGTAGCGTGCCAAACCTCCGACAAAGCGATTTCAGGGTTTACGAGGATGGGACTGAACAGACCATCGGTAAGTTCCTGCAAACCGAGGAACCCTTTCACCTGCTGCTGCTGCTCGATGTCAGTGGAAGCACCCAGGACTATCTCGACCTTATCAAGGACGCGAGCATAGGATTTACGCGCGAACTCGGTCCGGAAGACAAGATCGCCATCGCCACCTTCAACTCGGACTTCCGGCTCCGCCAGGACTTTACCGGGGATCGCAAACGCGCGGTCGAGGCGATTCGCGGAATTCGCTCAGGAGGCGGGACCGCTGTTTACGACGCCCTGTTTGAATCAGTCAATCACGTGAGACGGGTGGACGGACGCAAGGCTATCGTGCTCTTTAGTGACGGGGTCGACAATCAGCTCCAGGGATACGGCGGAGAAGGTTCGCGAGCAACTTTCGATCAGCTTTACCGGGAGATTCAGGAAGTTGACGCCTTGATCTACACAATTTTTCTCGACACCGAAAGTACCGGGGGGTGGACCGGCGGAGGGTCCGGGACCGTGATTGACATCCTGGGCGATATCCTTCGTGGCGGCAGACGGCCAGGCGGCAGATACCCCAGACCTCCGGTATATCGTCGCGATAACAGTTACGAGGAAGCCCGCCGGCAGATGGAAATGATAGCGGAGCAGACCGGCGCCAGGATGTATGCACCGGACCGAATCTCGGACCTTGCAACTGTCTATTCGGAGATTGCCAACGACCTCCGGGTTCAATACACGCTCGGTTACAACTCAACGAACCCTAACAGTGACGGGTCCTGGCGAGAAGTGAAGGTATCGATCGTCAATCGCCCCGATTTGGTCGTCCGGACCCGGAAAGGCTACTACGCTCGTCAGCTGACCACCGCTGAGAAGCGGTAGTCTGAGAACGCAAGTCTTTCTGGTTGCGGTCGTAGTTCCTGGGGTTATCCGCACCGGTTTTTTCACACGTTCTGAGAGATTACGTTTCAACGACGTTCCAGGCTGGTTGGCGCTTCTCAAAGTATGCTCGAACCCCTTCGCGGGCTTCTTCAGAGGAGCGAGATTCGAGGTGATCTGCCAGGGCAAGGTCGATCAAATCGTCCAGGGAACGTCCTGACAGCTTATCCAGCAGGCGTTTGGTTTTCCGCTGCACGCCAGGGGCGCCTGCCAGCAACGACTGAGCCAGCTCCCGTGCCGCCGGGATTACCTCATTGGAGTCCACGATCTGATTGATAACTCCCGCCGCCCGCAATTCCTGAACCGGCACTTCCCTTCCCGTGAGGAGCCAGTCAAGAAGCGTTCGACGGTTGGTCTGCTTGATAAGAACCGCGCTGATCAGGGCGGGAACAAGTCCCCTTTTGACCTCGGGAAACGCCCATATCGCCGAATCGGACGAAATAACATAATCGCAAGCCGCTGCCAGCCCGGCACCTCCCGCAATAGCGGCTCCATGTACCGCCGCGACGGTCACGAGAGTGGAGTTCCAGACGCGCCGAAGCGTTGCCGCCAACAGTTGCGCTGACCTCTCAACCAACTCGGCATCGGCAGCCTCCTTCAGATCAAGACCGCTACAAAAGACCGGTCCCATGCCCTTCAGAATCAAAACCCGGGTCCCTGGCTGGCGTTCGATTTCCTCGATGGTCCGGCACAACTCCTGAAAGGCCTCCATGTTCAGCGCGTTACGTTTCTCCGGCCGGTTCAACGAAATCCAAGCAATGGCGTCCGATTCGTTTTCCCGAACAATCAGTCGGCTATTCATCGCGGCTCTCCCTTTTTTCCCGAAGGCACTTGGCCCACAACGTGGCGGGTATTTCCACTTCAAGTTCCAGCAGCGCGATTCCGAGAGCCTTTCCCTGGGCATCAACCCTGAGCGATCGACTCCCTCCTTCCCCCAAAGCGCCGACCAGCACAAAGTTGAAAGCGTTAAGCAGCGGCAGTTCGTACCGCTTAACCTCAGTCGGTTTCAAGGCCTGGAAATGCCGGGCAACCGTTTCCGGTTTGAGAACCTGCCTCAGATACTGGTAGCCTTCGGGTGTATACGCGAACAGCCCGATATTTGAGTTCGAACCTTTGTCACCGCTGCGCGCGAATGCAATTTCGCGCAGTTTCACGCGTTTCGACTGGCCGTTCATACCGCCTCCAGTATCGTTACCGTGGGGCCGACTTCGGCAGCCGGGATCAGACACGGCCAGTAGCCGAAGATCGGCCGAACCGGGGGGCGTCCCGAGGTATAGCCTGTCACTCCCGCCGGTCCGCTCGTTACCAGCGAGGCTAACTGCCGGGAAAAACACTCGGCCACTTCACCACGCCGATCGGCAACCGCGATCCGAAGGACGCATTCAAACAGGTCGTCCTGCCTCCCAACTGCGCCGGGAACCACATCGCCCGATCCCAAAGCCTCAATGTGCCACCGCTCCGGAGCGAAACCCGCCTGGCGCATGCGGGCAATGACCACTTCACCGGCGCGACGAGCGCGGCTTGGCGCCTCGGGCCCCACGATAACCAGCATTCCCTCCGCACGAAAACCGTCTCTGTAGGTTGCACTCACCTTGAGCATCGGAGACGGAGGAAAACCGCGAGCGCCTGACACTTCGACTCGATCCCTGCCCCTCTCGACTACCGTGACGTGTTGAATCGAGACGGTCACATCCGGGCTGAGATAGCAGGCTGGGTCCCCGATTTCGTAGAGCAACTGCTCTTTGACCGTAAACTCCGACACTTCCCCGCCGGTCCCCTCGGCTTTCGTCACAACAAAACTACCGTCCACGGACATCTCGACGATTGGGAATCCGAGATTCTCCGGCTGTCTCAGTTCCATCCAATGGGTAGAAATCCCGCCGGTCAGCTGGGTACCGCACTCGATCAAGTGCCCGGCTACCGTGGCTGCTGCAAGTCGGTCATACTCGGTATCGGACCAGCCAAAATGAGCACGGCAGGCGGCGACAGTCAAGCTCGGATCTGCCACGCGGCCGCAAATCACGATATGCGCACCCCGGGCG
>DAOTAI010000515.1:0-3410 GCA_035593865.1 Acidobacteriota bacterium | reverse complement strand
CGAGCAGTTGGAGATCTGGAGCCAGCGGACCCACACCGAGATTGTGCGGCAGGCGCAAGGGACAGATCCAGCGGCTGTGTTGTATGACTCCATCGCCGCGGCAAAGGCGCGAGGCAAAGACGTCCTGATCGCCGATACCGCTGGTCGCCTGCATACCAAAGCAAACCTCATGCAGGAATTGGAAAAGATGAGGAGAATTGCCGGCCGGGAAGTGCCGGGCGCCCCCCACGAGGTGTTCCTGGTCCTGGATGCCACGACCGGTCAAAATGGATTGATCCAGGCTCGGGAGTTCCTTACCACCTCGGGCGTCACCGGCCTGATCGTGACCAAACTGGACGGGACGGCCAAAGGCGGAATTGTGGTGGCGATTGCCAAGGAATTGAAGATACCGATTCGGTACGTGGGTGTCGGAGAGAAAAAGGAAGACTTGATGGTCTTTTCGGCCGAAGCCTTCGTGGACGGCTTGTTTGCGGAGGCTTCAGCGGCGTGAGAGCGCCAATGCGCTTCAGTGCCGCGTCTTTTGTTGTGGTCGGACTCTCCAGAGTCCGACACTGTGCTTCCCGAGTAGGATCGATAGTGGCAGCATCTTCTGCCATGCCGGACTCTGGAGAGTCCGGCCACAATAAAGGACACGTGCAGGTTCGTTCGCGTGCCCGCTACTCAGTCTCCATCTGATCAAGACCAAGGGATCCGCCGGGGAACCTCTCGCCGAACGGGAGGATGCGTTTCGGCGCCGGTAGCACTGGTCCTTCTTGCCTTTTAGAAGGAGGGACGGCGCCGGCCTGCAGGCGGCCGGGTATCCTGTAAATCCGCACAGCAGTGCTTTCCCCGATCCGAACCTCCTTCTCGGGCAGGAAGGTACGCTCAATCCTCTGGATCCGTTCAGCGTTTTCAAAGTACCGTCTTCCGTCCTGAACGAGCACGTAACTGGTGGCCGATTCTCGCGGCTCCTCGCGACAGAGGCTTGCCTGGCGCAGATCTGTCCGTCCAAAGCGCTTGGCGTAGTACCTCACAAGGTCATCGGCGTCGCTGTAAATCGCGCTTGAATGAGGACCGGATTGTGCCACGTGAGCGACTGCTTCCCGCAGTCCGAGATCATAGAACTCATCGTGCGGGAAGTAGGAGCCTGCTTTCGACTTGCCGCCGCCGATAGTGTTGACAAAGAGGCTGTAGTAAGGCGCGCTTTTCAGGCTGGTGATTGTCATCCCGTAAAAACAGGCCCCTGCTATCGCTGCTGTTACGATTCGGCCAAGCCAGGGCCCACATTCTGTGCGCTTCCAGATCCGTATGGTCACATCAGCCAACATTACGAGGCCTATGGCGGCGAGCATGTACACCCATGGAAGCAGTGACAGCGTATAGCGAAGCCACTTACCTCCCGCCAGCGAGAAAGGGATGATCCAGGCGGCGAACATGAACAACACAAAGAAATGTCCCAAATCGGTCCGGCATCTTTTTACCGCCCGAACAATGCCGAGCAGGCACAGGACAAGCAGGGGAACCGGCGCTTTAACAAGAAGATAGAGGAGATAGAAGTACACTGGAGTCCCCTGGTTGGCGAGCGGCGCCTCATTTCGATAAAGCGTGCCCATAAGAACGTACCCGTGGTGCGTCATCATGTTTCCGGACACGTAAGTTGCCAGATAGCGCCAGGTATCAGGGTGAAGGATAACGGGATTGCATAGAAGAAAGACTGCAAGAAAGGCGCTGAAAAAGGCGACTCTCATGCGTTGAGTATGAGTATTCCGATCGAGGTTAAAGGGCTTAGCGACGTAGTAGCAAAGGAAGATGAGGCCCAGATAGTGCGGGAAGTACTTGGAGGCGAGGGCGAATCCGAATGTCGCTCCGCTGAGTGCGTACCAGCGGGACTCGAGTGACTCGTTTCGGGGCGCAACTGTTTTGGCTTTCTGATAGAAAAAGAAAGCCAGCAAAACAAAGAAGACGAGCAGGCTGTCTTCTTTGGCGATCCGGTTGAAGGCGATAGCGTTGATACCGATCGCCCAGAACGCCGCGCTGATTAGGGCAATCACGGGTCCCAACAGGATTCGCGCCAGCAGGAAGATGGGGATTGTCGTCAATGATCCTACGACCACGTTGGGAAAGCGGACGGCAAATTCCGGCGAGATAGCGGGCCAATCAAGACGAGCCGCGAATGACTGGTTCCATGAATCAGCGACGAGAAACGTGGCTGTCAACACAAGCTTCATGAGCATCGGATGCTCTGCGTTGACGACAAATTCGCCTTCGCGGTAGCTTTCCACAGCCAGAATCTTGTGAACCTCGTCTTCGGCCAGTCCCGGGGCATCCAGCCGGTACACTCGAAAGGCGAAGGCCAGGCAAACCAGCAGAATAACGAGGGGAGCCTGGACGGTCCTCACACTCATTGTCATGAACTGCCTGAGTTATAGATTTGAACTGAAAATGGACAGGGCGGAACGGCCCCGGTTCTTTTCGTAATTGTTCTTAATTTACAGCAAGGACGGGATCGTTACCAGTTGCCCGAGATGATAAATTGCGGGAGAGCCGAAAAGGTGTGCGAGGTTTCAGATCTCCTCCCAGGAATAGCGGCGTGGCCGTTTTTGAGCAAAAACCCCAAGTAGAATCATGCCGGCCAGAAACCCTCCTATGTGCGCCCACCATGCAACTCCCCCGGTGGTTTGAGCGGCGGCTATCACGGCAGCGCTGCCATTCAGTAGCTGCACAAAAAACCAAGAGCCCAGCACTATCAGCGCGGGCAGTTCCACGACCGGCCAAATGAAAAAGAAAGGAACCAGCGTCAGTACACGTGCGAAAGGATAACTGACGAAGTAAGCACCCAGAACCCCGGCGATGGCCCCGCTAGCGCCGATGCTGGGTATGGGACTATTGAGGTTGAAGAGGATGTGAACAAAACTCGCAGCGAATCCGCAGAGCAGATAAAACAGCAGGAAGCGGAAATGACCCATCCGATCCTCAACGTTGTCTCCAAAAATCCACAGGTACCACATGTTTCCGATCAGATGGAACCAACCCCCGTGAAGAAACATCGAGACAACCAGGGAAGTGGCGGTGATACGGAGGATCTGCACAGGATACTCGGCCGTACTCAGGAGCCGGGCCGGCACGACCCCATAAAGCCCAACCAGCTGTTTAAGCTCCTGCGGCGGCAGTGTCAGCTGATAAACGAATGCCGCGATGTTTACGATTATGATCAGCAGGGTCACCAGGGGATAGCGGCGAGATGGTATGTTGTCTCTAAACGGGATCATTTCAGGGAAATTATCCCCTAATTCGGCAAAGATGTCGCGGCGAGCGCAACTTCAATTAAGGGAAGAGGATGAGAAGTCGGGTTCGCCCGCGCACTTCTCACCCTTAATCTGGTTGAGGCAAGCCTCACGGCAGTTTCACGATCTGTACAAACTTTACGGCTG